>DAIMEA010000012.1:0-23280 GCA_036725585.1 Prolixibacteraceae bacterium
CCCGGTTGGCAAAGCTGAGTTTATGCCCGTCGACGTTCACATTGTCGAACAAAATTCCGGAGGCCCAGCTATCGGCCGCTCCACTAAAATGATACGGCAATACCGATTCGCATTGTACAAAAGCATTCGGGCCGGTTGCCATAAAACCCGTGGAGAAATCGTGATAGCCGTTTTCGGCATATAAACGCTGAAATAAGTTCATCGATCCGCTGTTAAAAAAAGTATTCCTTCGATATGCAGCTATTTCAGACACCGGATCGGTCGAAATACAGTCTTCAACAGTAATTTTTGAAGCGGTTTCGTACACCGCCACGGCCGAACCGGCAAAATGACGGAAGCGTATTTGCCGTACCCAGCCATTTTCAACATGTTCAAACGAAATAGCATTCCAGCAGTGATTTTCATCTTTGGGGTTTTTTTCATCGAAGGACGATTGCAGGCAAAGGTTTTCGAGACCAATGTGGAATATACGATTTGTTTTCGTACAACGTTTGATGGATCCGCCTCCATATTTCTTTTCAACCGGCAGGGTTAACGGAACATCGAGCGTTAGGGTTTTCCCGTCGATGGCTTCAATTGATCGGATCCATTGCATATTGTCATAACCGGCCCGCCAACCCAGCCATTCGGTTTCGCCCCCAAATTCCTTCATGCCGATGTGATCGATCCATGCCTGGGTTGCCGGGCGCACGATCTGTATCCGGTCGCCGGGCTTCAAACCATCCGGGTGTTCGACTTTTAGCTTCGGCGAGCCTGCAGGCAGGTAGTCCTCCCCGATAAATACCGTATCGTCCGAAAATTCATCGGGTTCGCCTTCGATGCGGAAAAGGGTTTCGCGGTCGGTTCCATCGGCAAGCAACACGGTGCCCTTATCTCCCCATCCGCTTCCCCGAATCACAATGCCCGGGGTTTTGATCGTGAACCTGCCCGACACCCGGAACAGTCCGGGCTGAAGCAATAGTGCACCCCGGAACCCGCTTTCATCGACCGGGAGCGAAGCCACATAATCGATGGCTTTCTGTATTTCGGACGTAGCATCGCCGCCTGGAACAGGAACAACAATTTTTACAGGGACAAAGGGAACAGGAACATCCGACGAGCGATAGCCACAATACGAAAAATCGGGGACCCGGTTGCCTAGTGAGTCGGAAGGGTAGACGAGCGAGCCATCGTTTTGCAGGGAAACCGGAGGAAGGAGCCGGTTTTGAGCCCCGACCGAAAAATGGAAACCGAGCAAAAAGACGATAAGGATGGGTATTCCCCAACCCGGATACAAAATATGGTTTCCAGCATTCTTCATCCATCCGGAATTATTGGTTCGTTTCTTTTTCTTTTAATTTTTTTTCCCATTCGGCACCCAACTTCTTTAAATCATAGCCCCTGGCCGATAAGTAGTTGTTGATCCGACCTTTATATTTCCCAAACCAGCCGTGTTTTTCTTTGGAAGTTCCCCCGTCGATGGCATGTTCCCGTGCCTCGGTTAGCCAGACGAGGATTTGTTCCTTTTCTTCGGGCTTCAGGTCGGGGATCATTTCGCAGAATCCCTGATAGGTAATGGGCAAAACGCCGTACGTTAAGCCATCCTTCACCCGATCGGT
The DNA here is from genome assembly GCA_036725585.1 of Prolixibacteraceae bacterium. GTDB lineage: Bacteria > Bacteroidota > Bacteroidia > Bacteroidales > Prolixibacteraceae > DAIMEA01. Next base: position 1,599 of record DAIMEA010000012.1, read on the forward strand.
CTGCTCTTCGCTCAGGATTTGCTTTAACTCCGAAATGAAAGCAAAATGGTGGTCACGGGTTTTCAATTCCTGTTCCGCTTTCCTTAGGTCGATTTTTGCATCGCGGAGTTCTTTATTCCCGGCATATTCTTCCCGGATTTTAGCTACATCGGCGTTACGGGCTTCTTCGGCATCGTTCAGAAAACGATAGTGGGAAACGATGATATCCCGTACCCTTATTTTTAAAACCTCGTTTTCAAAGGTCATGTTGTCGACGATTTTGTCGGCACGTTCCGTTATTACCTTCGTATATTTATCCTTTTCTGACTCGTTTTGAGCCTGCAGTGAAACTGAGGTAAAAAGAAGGATCAGGATGATCCATTTATTTTTCATTTCATTTTTTTGGAAACCACATTAGACACATAGGTCACAATAGGTCTATTGTGTTCTATTGTGCCTATTGTGGTGAATTTACTTTTATTCTTCCATCACCCCGCCTTTTTCGGACAGGGTGTCGTGGTTGTTTTTCAGATCGGTCCAGTCGGTTTTCCGGGTTGGATCGATGCCGTTGATGTATTTTTCGATGTTGGTATATCCATCGCCGTTCAGATCGCCGTTCGCATCGGTCGGATCGTTGGGATTCAAACCGTATTTCTGCTCCCAGCTGTCGGGCATGCCATCGTTATCGGAATCCACCCGGGATTCTCCCCTGTATTCGGGGTAGCCTCCCACCTGTCGGATGTCGGTGATGATTCCGTATTTATAGGAATCGGGGCCCAACTTTCGGTGTTCGAACTGATACAATGAATCGACAACGACATAATCGTTTAAATCGATTTTGTTTGAACGGGTTTGCTTCACAATACGTGCGTCAACTGCATCGCGTTTTGGAAGGTTTGCACCTGCATGATCCAACACCCATTCATATGCATCTTTCGTATTCATCAGTTTGACGTACGGCATTTCAAAGCGTTTGTTGTTCCTGATTTGCGGCAGGAATTCGCCGGCATCGTCCATGTCCTCTATTTGAACGCCTTTCCAGTTGTTTTTGGTTACCCCGGGATTTCCTTCCATGATGTTTCCCTCGACCCATACTTTGCCGTAGATTTTGGTCCCCTCGATCGTATAGCGTGATTCGGGCTTCACAAAGCGATGGCCAACCGGTTCATCTTTCGGGGTAACCGGGCCCGGCTTATAGTAATTATTGATTAACTGGTAGCGCGAGCTGTAGTCGCCGCCATCCATGGTGCGATGGTACCAGTTATACACCACGTTATTGGCAAAGTTGAAGGTTCCGTTCATGCCCACCGAGGGATTCCGTCCTGTGTTGTTTGCCCACAGGTTGCGGGCAAACAGGCAGTTTTGTCCGCCGAGGGTACTTCCGAAAGCATGCCCGTAAGTGTCGAGGGCTTCGGAAAAAATACTGTTTTGGATGGTAATGTTCACCAGCGACAATTTATGCCGTGTCGCTTTTGGATTGTTGGGTGCATCGGTAAACATGTGCCGGTAAAGGGTCATGTTTTCGTCGAGTCCCCAGGAGGCGGAAACATGGTCGATCATGATGTTACCCACGGGATTCCCACCAATGGCGTCGTCGCGTCGTCCGACCCAGGTATCGCCCCTGCGAAAGCGCATGTGCCGGATCACCACATCGTGTGTGTTGATGAGAAACGATTCGCCGGCCAGGCAAATGCCATCGCCGGGCGCCGTTTGTCCGGCAATGGTTATGTACGGTGCATTGATGTTGATCGGGCGTTCGAGGCGGATGATCCCGGCCACGTTAAAGACCACAATCCGGGCGCCTCCGGCATCGCAGGCTTCGCGGAGCGTGCCCGGTCCGCTGTCGGCCAGGCTGTTTACCACGTATACTTTTCCGCCCCTGCCCCCGAAGCTATACATGCCGCCGCCCTCTGCACCGGGGAAAGCGGGTATGTCGGCCTGGGGCAGATCGTCGGCACGGCTGGCCCAATGATTGTAGACTTTTCCGTTCTGCATATCCCGGTAAATTGTTGGCCAGGCTTTTTCCCATGCCTGCTGATCGAGTTGATCCCAGACTTTATTCAGGGCGTCGACTTTGGGTTGGACCTCTTTCATGTCGGGGTATTGTGCAAAAGTCCCGGATGCAAGTATCAGGAGCAAGGATAGCCATAGGTAAGGAATCGTTCGTTTCATCTTCATTCAGTCTATTGAATTTTAATCATTTTTGTGATTAGCCGTTCGTTCTTTTCGTTCCAGGCCTGTACCAGGTAACAGCCTTCTTTCAGATCGCTCACATCGATGCTTTGCCCAATATTGCTGCCTTCGATGCATTTCACTCTTTCCCCGGAGAGATTCATGATTTCCAGTCGAAGTAATTTGCTTCCTTCAACAAGGCTAAAACGATCGTTAACCGGATTCGGATACAACCGGAATGTTTTGGATGCATGAATCGATTTGGCCGAGCTTTCAAAGGGTGTGTCGACATCGATGGTGTCGCCGGTTAAAGAAGCCAGGTACGCTTCGAGATAAATGTACCCGCTGGGGGTAATGATCCGGAAGTCGGTTCCATCGTTGGGATTGAGGCCATGGGTTGTTTCCCATTCATCGGGCATACCATCGTGATCGGTATCCAGTGGGGCTTGTTCCTGGGTTGATACCGGATAGACATCCCAGGCTGTTTTGCCGTTATCGCGGTCTTCGGGGCTCACCAGGTTGTTCTGGGTGTCGATCAGACCCGATGCAACTCCCTTGCTGGGTGTTTGTTGTCCGTCGGCCGTGGTATACTCGTAGCGGACGATGGCGCTTTCTCCCGTAATTTCTTTGATTAGCCGGGTATCGTGGGCATCGCGAACGGGCACATTGGCGCCAACCTTTTCGAGTACCGAATAATAGGCTTCTTCCGCGTTTTGTGTGTAGTGTTCGTATTGTTCGAGGATTCCGTCGCTTTTTACGAATTCAACATCGGAGCGAATATTGGCCTGTCCGTTCACGGCCGAAGCATCAACGCCGAGCCAGTTGTTGTTGGTACGGGCTTCGTCGCCTTCCATAATATTTCCGTTGAAGTACCATTTTGCATAGCCGTCGAACTGAACGGCATCGCGGTTTCGGGAGGGGGCGGCAAAGTTATTGCCCGAAGTAGCCGGTCCCTTTTTGAAATAGTTGTTTACTACGTTGGTGTGGCAAAAGCCTTTCCCGTTCGTTCCTTCCCATTCGCCGCCATAGAAGGCGCCCGAACTGCCCCAGTTATAATTCACATTGTTCCGGTAGTCGACCAGCGCTTCGATGTCGTTCGCGTTCGAACCGTTGATGCGCGGCATCCGGCTGTTGTGATGCGCCAACAGGTTGTGGTGGTACGAAGCGTACTCGCCGCCCCACTGGGTTCCATAGCCCCGGGCTCCTTTTTTGTGAATGGAATTGTACAGCGATTCGCTGATAATACACCATTGAACCGTGGTGTTGTCGTTGCTCGAGAAATGGGTCGTTTCCTCAATAGCCCAACTGAAGGAGCAATGGTCGATGATAAAATTTTTACCGTTTTCGATCCGGAAAGCCGATGTTTCCTGGTTCAGAAGATCCCCCGGCCGGGAGCGGATGTGCCGGACGATAATATTTTCGGAACCGGAAAAATTCAGGGTTCCGTTGCTGAAGCAAATTCCGCCACCCGGGGCTGTTTGTCCGGCAATGGTTAGATTTTTTGCAGACAGGTGGATATCCCGTTTCAGTTGAATCACTCCGCCCACCCGAAAAACGATGGTGGTGGGGATTTTCAATTTCACACTGCCATTATACAAGGTATCTTGTTTTGCCAGGGCCCAGCGAAAACTTCCCGGTATGGGCGCTTCCCCGTCGGCATAATCGTCGAGGTTGGTCACTTCAACCACCTGTGCGTTGAGGAATATTTTCTGCCCTTCGATGGTGGTTCCCCTTCCTCCGGTGACAAAACGGCCATACCCTTCTGCACCCGGAAAGGCAAGCGGTTGTGCCGTTATCCGGGGGGTAAACACCCCCCAGACAACCAACACACAGGATAATCTAACTAACGCTAATTTAAAAAATGTTCTAAAAATCATATTTTCTCCCTGTTTTATGTACAATCACAATGGCCTTTTCAAAAAGCAAAACTACTCATCCAGTGGATCAAACGATCCGTTAAACCAACCGATGGTTTGAGCGATCGAATCGGTACTGTTCAGCATGGCATCGGGCACCGACATAAAATCGTAAAGCGGTTGGTAGTTCAGGGAAAGGGGCACGTTGTTCACTACCGCTTCCATAATCCGGAGGGATGTCTTGAAGTAGGTATTGTAGCTTTCGCTGTCGTTGATGTTGATGCTCCCATAGTAAGCGGCGGTATCCACTCCTTTCCATCCATAGAACGGATCGTCCTCGGGAACGGATATCGGGCGCATGAAGCGGGCATTGATTTGCGTGAGCAACCCGTAGCGATATGTTCCGTTCAGCCGTCGCGTATTGGGGCCCAGATCTTCGGTAAACATTTTCCGGCGTCTCAGGTCCCAGTAGCGTTTGTTCTCGAACGCCAGCTCAATTTGCCGTTCGTTCATGATGATTTCGAGCAGTTCGGTTTTATCGGGATTGGAAGGAATTCCGTAGTTGCCGTCGCCGGCTTCAATACCTGCCCGTTTCCGGATGTCGATGAGCTTGCTGATGGCTTCGTCTTTTTTCTCAACTTCGTTGGCACATTCGGCAAAATTGAGCAAAACTTCGGCGTAGCGGATTTCGTGCCAGGTATGGCTTCCCAGCGAGGTATTGTCCTTATGCAGGTTGGCATCGCTGGCTTTTTTGCAGTAGAAACCGGTACCGGGTTTGGTGTTGTTTTCCTGAATGTTGCGGTCGTAGGCCCACTGAACCGTCGACGATTTTCCGCTCATTTCCCAGGTGCAGCCGTTGTAGGCAATGATGTGGTAGAAGCGGGGATCACGGTTTTGCCAGAAATAGGTAGAATCGTAGCCCGATCCGGGATCGGTGATTCTTTTTCCGTTGGCCATACCGAAGGCTTTTACCAGGTTCCAGGTGGGGTTTTGCCCACCGCTGCCACCGCCCGAACGTGGACGAATATCGGATTCCCATTCGGATGCAAAATCCTGACCGGCTGCTGCACTGAACTGCCGGAACAGAATCGCCTCGACATTGGTCAGTACGTTGGTTGTGAAAATGGTGCCGTAATCGGGATGCAGTCCCCGGTTGGTTCGCGCCAGTAAATCAAGGGCCTGTTTGTTGGCATCGTAGGCCTGTTGCCAGCGTTCGCTTTTGTTTTCGGGATTAAACATCGGGCTGGCCCAATGGAGCAAAACCCGGCCTTTGTATGCGGCTGCGGCTCCACGGGTTATCCGGCCAAAATCCGATTCCAGCCATTGGTCGGGAAGGTTTTCAATGCCATAATCCAGGTCTTCAACAATCCGGTCGATGCAATCGGATGTCTTGTTCCGGGACTTATCGAGTACTTCGGTGTAGGGGTCCTGCACATGAAGGATCATGGGCACCCCGCCGTAAATTTTCACAATCTCCCAGTAACGGTAAGCCCTCAGAAAACGGGCTTGCCCGATCAATATGCCTTTGATGCTGTCGTTAAGGATGGATCCTTCGATCCCTTCAAGGGCGATGTTGATCTGCCGGATCAGTTTGTAGTTATCTTTATGGAAGACATCGGTTCCCCGGCTGACAAACGAAGTAGAGAAGTTGGTGGGTTCTACCAGCCCGTACAGGAGCATGCTGACCCCTTCGGATGAACTGTAGGTTTCGTCGCCCCAGGCGCTCGATTCGCCGAGCGACATGGGCGGCATATTGTCCTGGTACAACTTATTCAGGTACAGGCTTGCGGTTACTTCGTCGTCCCAAATCCGGTCGCTGACCGAATTCAGGTTCTGTTTGTCCAGTACGTCCTCACAGGCCATAAAAGCGGAAAGGAGAACGATTAATGCTATGTATGAACTTTTTTTCATGATCTTCATTTTATTCGTTCATGGCTTACAGTTTCAGGTTTACCCCCAGGCTGAACGTCTTCAGCAGTGGGTAGGTATTGTACCGGGAGATCGCATCTTCTTTATAGTCGAAGGTCGTGATGGGCGACCACAGGTTGGTGCCGACAAAGTAGATCCGTAGACTGGGTATACCAATCTTTTTCGAGATGTTGGAGGGAAGGGTATACGAAATATTCAGGTTGTTCATCCGCAACTGCTTGTTGTCCCTCATCCAGAAAGTAGAAACATATTTGTTTTCGGTGACAAATTTTGGGTGTGGATACGTTCCATTCGGATTGTCCTCGCTCCAAAAATCGCTCCAGAAAGCCGGTGAACTTTTTTCCTTTTCGGGAACCGTCCGGGCCAGTTTATCCACCACCTGGTTGCTAATCCCATACTGCATGGTGAAAAGCATACTGAAGCTGAAATCTTTCCATGACCCGCCAATCGACAGGCTGGAAGGGAAAATATTCTGCCAGACAAAATGATCGTTCACCCGTTGGATATAGCCCTTATCGGTTTTTTCGTCGATAATGCCATCGGGTTCAAACACGATGGGCGGTTCGCCTTCGGTGGTAACACCATTCCTGCCAATGTCCTGGTAGTAGAGCATGCCCACTTCGGCCGTTTTACCAAAGGGACGGTAATCGTGACCCCATTTTTCGTTCCATTCGGCATTGATCTGATCGAGTTGTTCCTGGCTGCGGATGATGCCCAGGTCCTGGTATCCTTCCTCCCGTCCGGCAGCAAAGGTGCTTTGCCCTACCGGATAACGGAAATCGTTTTCGGCATAGCTGGAAGGGCGGGCTAATATCCGGTTCGAACCAAAATTGAACACGCCGCGTACGTACCATTTGAAATCGGGACCGATTTTCCCGTTGTACTGCAGGCTGGCATCGTAGCCCCAGGCAACCAGTTCGCCAATGTTTTCGCTGGGCATTTTTATGATGCCGGAAGTTAGGGCAAATTCAGCGGCCCGGCTGTCGAGAATGTCCACCTGGTTGGTGTAATATACATCGAGGTCTAAACCCAGTCGTCCGTCAAGAAAGCGCATATCCATCCCGTAGTTCTGCATGATCGACTTTTCCCAGGTTACACCCGAACTTATCACGTCGGTTGTACCTGAAATGCCCATTCCGCCTACAGGAACACCGTTTCCAAACAGATAGGTGCCCGATGGCCCATACGTGAGCGTGTATTCATAATCGCCTACCGAAGCAAAGCCGGTGATCCCGAAAGAGCCTCTCAACTTCAGAAAGTTGATGAAATTGAGCCTGTCTTTCATAAATGTTTCTTCCGACACAACCCAACCCAGGGCGATCGACGGGAAGAAACCCATGCGCTGCCCGGGGGCGAATTTGGTGGTACCCTCATAGCGTCCGGCAGCTTCGACCAGGTATTTATCGGCATAGGAATAATTCAGACGGAATACACCGCCCAGGCGTCCCGACTCCGACATGGAACTGTTGGCGTCGGCATTCAGGTAATCGAAAGCTTCCTGCAGGGGAAGGTTGGGAATGACCATTTGTTCGGAGCTTGCTTCAAAACCGTAACCACTGCTTTCGCTTTGTTCGTAAAGAATGAATCCGGATACATCGTGAAGCCCGAATTTATTCGCGTACGAAAGAGTGGTCCGAAGCTGATAGCTTTGCCGGAAAGAATAGGACTCGGAAATCCGGTTGTTGTTTTCAACCTGGCGGATCTGGTTGATGGTATTGCCCAGCACATAACGGCTGGTGGTGTCGATGGTATTGAACACATAAAGGGTATAGGGGATGCTGTAGTTTTTGTTGTACCCGGTTCCTTCGCTCAGACTGTACGAGGCTTCGGCTTTGAGTCCTTTTATCTTCTGAAATTCGTATTGTAATTTGATGTACAGGTTGTTCCCTTTATCGACCGATTGGCGGTAACTGCCCGAATTGAAAAAGGCGAAGGGGTTGAAATCGACATTGTTGCCCACATACTTTCCGTCGATCATGTAGGGTGACCAGCGGGGCGCCTGCAGCAATTCCTGGAAAAAGTCTTCCATGGTATTGTTTCCTGCACCGGTATAATACGGCCGTTTGTAGTCCCTACTGTCGAGGTTTAGGGTTACGGCTGCTTTCATTCCCTGGAATATTTCGGCGTCGAGGCTGAGTCGGTACGAATGTTTTCCCACCCCAAGGCCGGGGAAATTTCCTTCTGTATACACGTACGTGCCCCCGCAATAGTATTGGACCTTTTCATTACCACCGCTTACATTTACGGAATGACGTGAGATGGAGGAGGGTTGCCATGCGTCGGCCAGCCAGTTGTAATCCAGGTCTTTCATCATATTTAGTTCATGATCGCTGATTTGTTCGAAGCTTACGTCGTCCTTGTATCGTGCATTCAGCATTCTGGCATGGTCGTAAGCGCTCAGCATTTCGGTTTGCTGGGTGGCATCCATAAAACCCTGACTGCCCGAATACGATAACCGGAGTTTTCCTTCTTTGCCCCGTTTGGTTTTAACCAGGATAACCCCATTGGCCCCCTTACTGCCGTATACGGCTGCCGAAGCATCTTTCAATACCGAAATGCTTTCCACCTCTGAGGGGTCGAGCATTTCAAAATCGCTTTGCGATGCGTCGAAACCATCGATGATGTACAAGGGGGTTTCGTCCTTAAAAGTGCCACCGGCCAGGCCAAAAGTTGTTTCGGCACGGATTTTCACCCGGGTGTCGGCACCCGGGTTTCCCGTGGGCTGTGCCGGTGAAATATGTACGCCGGCCAGGCGGCCTTCGAGCAGGTTGGTCATGTTGCTCACCGGAATGTCTTCAATTTCCTTTGATGTCATGCTGGCCACTGACCCCAGGAGGTTGGCCCGTTTAACTTCGCCGTACCCGACTACGACCACCTCGTCGAGGTCGGTGGTCTCCGCTTCCAGGACAACATCGATGGTTTTGCGTCCACCAACGGCCACTTCATGGAAGGTATATCCTATAAAGCGAAATTCAAGAATATCGGATGCGTTCACCGCTAACGAATACTTTCCTTCAAGGTCGGTTACGGTTCCGATCGTTGTGTTTTTGACTACTACATTCACACCCGGTAATAATTCACCGTTGTTGTCGCTCACGCGGCCCGAAACGGTAATCTTTCCGTCATTCTGTCCCGACACCAGTGTGCCGGAAAGGACCAGCAGAAACGCCAGCGCCAGGGAGGTAAACAGGTGAACCATTTTGCATGGGTCTTTCAGCGAAAAACTACATTTTGTTTTCATGCGTTTGCTTATATCATTTACTCTTTACATGGTGAAACGGTTGGTGGACCGTTGTCGTTCATATCTGTCTTTCGACATTGTGTATTCTGTATTTCAAAAAATTATCCGATAAAACCACTGTTAGCGGAATCTGTAAAATAAGAATTTTTCCCCGACGAAGCAGGAAAAAAGACTGTCCCAAAACCGCAGGTTTTTTCTATTTTTGAATCTCCGGAGGAGGCCAAGGTTATTTGGGACAGCCCATGGGCGCTATTTTTTCACAACTTTTTTTGCCGTCAGCTTATTTCCCTTTTGCGCTTTAATGATGTACACTCCATCGGGGACATCGGCCAGCGAAAGCGAACGCACGTCAAGGGCTCTTTTCACCATACGTCCGTTCAAACTGTAAACAGTCATATCGGCTTCATCGCTGAGGTTGGCAAGGTTATTCCGGAAGATGATACGGAACGATTCGTCCTGGTTTTTGGTGATACCCACTTCCGAAGGCAGTTCTCCAAAAATTTTCAGGTCATGAATACGCACAGCCTGGTTTTCGATGGTGTCGGAAGTAAATTTGAGCATTACGTTTTCCATATAAATGGCATCTTCCCATAGCATTCCATTTGCCGAAGGGGTACAGTTGAAGTCGTTGGGTGTTTTTTCCCTCGTAAACGGATCTTTGGTATAGTTCAACGACCAGTGATCACCGAGTTGAAGGCGGAGCGTATCCCAACTTTGGGCATCGTCGACGCTGAAAAGGAGTACGAAACCACGTCGTTTACCACCACAGCTTGAATGGGAATACTGAACGGCTTCAATGAAGTCGGCATTTCGCAGGTCGATCGTGAAATCCCCCTGCCTGGTTCCGTAACCGTTACGGGCAATTTCGACAAAACCATTGGAAATTCCCGGTGTGGCCGGATTCGGATCAACGGGGATTCCATCACCATCGACCGAGCCTGCCACGCCCCATTCCGGGGCAAAAGCGCACGAATCCCAGGTGTAGGTAACCTCTTTTGTGGATTCGATGAAGGTAATGGTTTTTGTTCCGCCTATGTTGGCCGGAGTCACAACGCCCGTAACTTCATCCACTTTGTCCTTACTGTTCGAGTTGTTGGTGTGTATCCAGTTTCCATAGAATTCGAAACCGGTAAAATCTTCGTTCAGAATGAGCGGAGAAGTGGGATTCAGGGTATTCCAGCCAGTCCCGGTTCCATCGTTTTGGGCTAATGCAAACGTCGATCCGATGACAATCAGACTCATTGTTTGCAGGATTCTTCGTGTAAAATCATTTGTTCTCATACCTTATTTTTTCGTTAGACTTGTAAATAATTATTTTTTGTTTCTGTTGATTCAAACAGCTTTTTTCACTTTTTGAAAAAAAACTTTTCGGTTAAAGGTCAAATGGCTCAGATCCTTGTCTTGTTTAAACAGGAAGCTGGCCAAATATCCGGTTCCGAACAATACCAGGTGGCTGTATACACCCACCAGCATTTTGTGATGGGTGTAATTAAATCCGCCCAAATCGAGTACAATTTCTTTGCCGGGAATCAGCGGTTCGGAAGTCAGGATGGCCCAGGCCGTGAAAAGGATGCTTGCCACAATCCCCACCGTTACACCTTTTCGGTTTGCCCTTTTGGTGAAAATACCTAAAAGAAACATGCCGGCAATACCCCCCGAAAAGATGGAGTAAAGGGTAAACACAATTTCGAGGACGCCATGGCCTTCGTTCCGGATGTAATATTGGGCAATGAGGATGGAGGCCAGTCCGGCCAAAACAATGACCAACCGGCTGACCAACATTTTTTCTTTTTCGCTGGCCCTGGGTTTTATCCGTTTGTAATAATCCTCCATGGCTATGGCCGATAAACAGTTCAGGTCGGAGTCGAGGCTCGAAATGGCAGCAGCCAATAACGCGGCCAAGACAATGCCCACGACACCAACGGGCAATTTCGTCATGATGAAGTGCGGAAAAACCGCATCCGGCTTAATTCCTTCGGGCAGAGCCCCTGCGTGGATTTGGTAATACACAAACAAAGCAGTTCCCAGAAACATGAACAGAGCCCAAACCGGAACGCTCATGAAAACGCCCATAAGCGATGCCTTAATGGCTCCTTTGTCGGATTTGGCCGACAAATACCGCTGAACGATGGTTTGGTCGGTGCCGTACTTTTGGATGGCATAAAAAATTCCGTTCAGGGCCATTACCCAGAAGGTAAGCCGGGCAAAATTGAAGTCCCAGGGCCCAAAGCCAATTCGCTTGTTCTCCAGTCCGACGTTCCAGATGGTGGATAGTCCTCCGTCGATGGAAAAAATAATGATGAAGAGGGCAAGCAGGCCGCCAACAATCAGCATGATCCCTTGTACCACATCCATCCATACTACCGCTTCGATCCCTCCCAGGAACGTGATCACGACAACGATGAGTCCCAGAATCCAGATCATCGAAAGGGTTTCTGTGCCAACCATTTTGGAAAAGGCCAGCGCCACAAGGAAAAAGACTGTGCCCATTTTCGAAAAATGCGCCAGGAAAAAGGCAAGCGAGCTGTACAAACGGGCCAGAAAGCCAAAGCGTTTTTCAAAATATTCGTACGCGCTGATCCCGATTACTTTCCGGTAAAGGGGCACTATAAAGCCGATAAAAAAGACAAGCGTCAGCGGCACCATCAGACCCTGAACCAGCAAAATCCAGTTCGACGAAAAACCTTCGCCCGGGTAAGCAAGAAACGTAACACTGCTGATGAGGGTGGCCAATATGGAAAGGCCAACGGCCCAGGCCGGTATGCTTCCACCTGCCGTGAAAAACCGTTGGGCGTTGTTTTGCTTCGACGAAAACTTCAGACTGATGACCACCGGAATGATCAGTGAAAGAACAATAATGATGGTATCAACAAAGTGTAGCTGCATTGCCTTTTGGTTTAGTTTTCTGTGTTTTTATATTTTTTGATCCAAACATCATCGGGCCAGGAATAGCTTCCCGGTTTCGTGGTTATGCACAGTTCCGGAAAATGATCGACTTTCATTTGGATAATACCCAAATTGATTTCCCGGAATGGATATAACGTTGATATATTCAGGTTTCTCAAAATTACAGCGGTGGTAGCGCCTCCTTCGATAAATAAATCATGGATTTCGGTTTTTTTGAAAATGGCACGAACCAATAATCCCAGGTTTTCCTTTACCCGGGCGGAAATTCCGTTTCCGGATTGATCGGTGTGGTTCACCGTTATCACCACCCTTTTGCCCTGGTCCAGGGCGGAGGTCACTTCCCGAGCCCATCGCTCAATCAGGGGCAGGTTGTTGGTTTCGCTTTTGAAAATCTTTTCGGGCATGTTAACCGGAAGTATGTCGGAGTCGGCCATTTTTTGCATCAAACCTTCGCTTTTGGGGTACATGCTTCCAAAAACAAACAGGCTTTTTTGTTGCATGGCAATGTGCTTGTGGGTGCCGTTCAATTTTGGCTTGTATTTTTTTTCGAGCAGTACATTGAAAAACCCCGAACCACCGGCAGCGATGGTCTCATCGTCAATTTTTTCGCCCCAGCGCAACATATCTTCCTCACAGCATACATCCCCCACAATCAAGCCTTGTTCCGGAAAAACCTCGTCAACATTCAGGTTGTACAACGCTAGCCGGTTGTTTTGGATAATATCCAGAACATGGGAGGATTTTACGGGGAACTCCGGATCGTTCGCGAAGAAGGTCTTCGACAGAGGTATGCCTTCGATGGTATAGCGTCCGTTTTTGATTAAGCGATTAAAATAGGGATTTCCTGCTATAATAACAGCTCTCTTTTTTTGCATCATCTTCATCTGAGCTTCCAGCTCTTTGGCTATATGTCCCCTTAAAACCGAGTCTAATTTTTTGAACACAAAAGAAGGTTTACGGTCCAGCAATTTACGGGTAATATTTTCTATTTCCAAAGCGGCAGCATTGGGATTGAGGGAGCGGGTATCGGCTGCGATGACCAATAAGTCACACTCGGGAATGTCCTCATCGATGTTTGTTTCGATGAGCACCCTGAGGCCATAGCGCAAACCGATACCCCCAATCTCTGCTGCGCCGGTAAAATCATCTGCTATAACAGCAATCATATCATTTTTGAATTTTTATTCCTACACATTTTCACTGCATATTCAATGGCATTCAACAGGGCTTCGGGACGGGCAACTCCTTTGCCGGAAATTTCGAACGCGGTTCCATGATCGACCGAGGTCCGGATAATGGGCAGGCCCAGGGTGATGTTCACACCCTTTACGCTCTTCATGGTTCCTTTTTCTTCGTCCCATTCGAATCCCAGTACTTTAAAGGGAATATGCCCCTGGTCGTGGTACATGGCTACACAGCCGTCGTATTTGCCGCCCCGGGCCAGGGCAAAAAGCACGTCGGGAGGGACCGGTCCATCAACACTCCAGCCTTTTTTACGGGCTTCGGCAATGGCCGGGATGATTTCCTTTTCTTCTTCCCATCCAAACAATCCCCCGTCGCTTGAATGGGGATTAAGTCCCGCCACTCCGATACGGGGCGGATGGAAGCCCAACTCCTCCAATCCATCGTGCAGAAGACGGATAACTTCCAATACCCGGTCTTTTTTCACCCGGTCGCAAGCCTGGCGAAGCGATACGTGGGTGCTGACATGGATTACCCTGAGGGATGAATCGGCCAGCAACATACCATAGTTTGGGGTTTGAGTAAAATGGGCATAGATTTCGGTATGTCCTGAGAAAGCGTGCCCGGCAGCCTGTAGGGCTCCTTTATGAATAGGATTGGTGACGGTTCCGTCAACGCTTCCCTCCAGGGCCAGTTCAATGGCTTTCCGGATTGCCCGGAATGCCAGGTCGCCTGCAGCAGGAGAAACGACACCATGTTGAATATTTTTAAAATCAAGACATTCCAATTCGAATACATCCATGGTTCCGGGTTGAAAACAGGCTTCTGCAACGGATAATACGGGATGGATGCGAAGAGAAACACCCGCGATTGCCGCGGCCTGTTGCATGAAAGGCGAATGGCCAATAAGCAGAGGCCTGCATCGTTCGTTTAAATTTCCGGTTGCAAAGGCTTTTGCGGCAATTTCGGGGCCAATCCCCGCCGGATCGCCCATGGTGATGGCCAATATGGGTAAGCGATCTTGCATTACGTGCATGCTAATTTGTTCATTTTGGGTGCGACTTCCGAAAGAAAGAGTTCTTCTTCGGAAAGGCTCATTTCATACAGGGGCGGGGCTACAGTTTTTTGGCATTTGCCCTGAGCCCGTAGCATGAGTTTTAGGGCAGGAATGGAATGACTTAAATCTTTGCCTTCCTGATAGAGTTTTGAAATATCGTTGGTGCGGTTCTGCAGCTCCAGGGCTTTGTTTTTGTCGCCCGATGCAACTGCTTCCAGCAACGAAACATATAACGAAGGGCACAGATTTCCGGTGGATGGCACAATTCCGTCGGCTCCCCGGTTCAGTCCTTCGAACGACATGGCTGCCCAGCCTACGAAAAAGGAAAAATCTTCCCTTTCGGACCATCGCTGGATCGAATCGAAAAGGCGCTCTTTGTTCCGTTCGGAGTCCTTTAATCCAATAACATTCTTGTGCCGGCTTAATTTATCGGCAACGGAAAGCGGTATCGACTGTTTGGTCAGGCCAGGCATATTGTACAACATGATCGGCAGGGGCGACTCATCGGCCAGCGCGTGGAAAAACCGGAGCATCTGTTCCGGATCAATCGGGTAGTAAAAGGGCAATGTGGCCACCAAAATATCGGCGCCTCGGGCAGCAAAGGCATGGGCTTCGCTCAAAGCCGACGATAAGGAATTGGATTGGATTCCCGCGTACAGAACTTTTTCCTTTCCGGTAACTTCAGCGGCTGCCTCTACCATCCCGATTTTCTGTTCGAACGAAAGCGAATGTCCTTCCCCGGTCGATCCCAAAACAAAAGGAGCTGCTCCGGCATCGAGAACAGGGCCGATCAGTCGGCGGACGGCTTCCCGGTCAATTCCCTGAGCTATATTCAGGGGTGTTACCATCGGAACCACAACACCGGAATATTTTTTTTTCTTGCCTATCATGCTTTAAAAGGCCTTATTGTATAGAGCAACAGCATCCGGGTAACGAACGTTTCTCACGTTGTTCTTCAGCAGGCGTTGAACGGTGAGGGCTTCTTCGGCCATTGCGGGCAGGGCATCGGCCGAAATACCCAGGTCGGATAGCTTCATGGGTAAACCGGCATCGGCGACCATGTTTCTCATCAGGGAAACAGCTTTTTTGGCTTTATCCTCAGCATGGTCCGTACCCGCAAGGCCCAATGTTTCGCCGACCTGTGCGAATCGGTCGACAGCGTACGGGCGGTTAAATTCAGCCACGTAAGGCAGGAGCAAAGCATTCGAAACGCCATGGGGTATTTTAAAACGGCTTCCCAATGGGTAGGACAGGGCATGGATTGCGCCTGTATTTACGGGGCCCAGACACATCCCCCCGTACAGACTTCCCAGGGCAAGCGCCGTTCGGGCCTCGGTGTTTCCCGGCTCCCGAAGGGCTCTTGGAAGGTTATGGTATATGAGCCGCATACCTTCGAGGGCATACCGATCGGTAATGGGGTGGGCAAAGTTGTTGATATAAGCCTCGAGGCAATGCGTGAAGGCATCGATAGCGGTGGAAGCGGTAACTCCCGGAGGCAAGCCCAGGGTTAGCTCCGGATCGATATACGAGGCATCGGGTACCAGATAAGGGCTGATGATTGCCTTTTTTCCACCATCCTTTTCGTCGAGGAAAATGGCATTCGGGGATACTTCGCTGCCTGTTCCGGAGGTGGTGGGCAGGCACGCCAGGTAGATCGACCGGTTGATCAATTGATTGATCCCGACGACTTCCCTGATTTGCATATCGCTGTTGAGCATCGCCGCCAGAATTTTGGCCGTATCCAGAACACTTCCCCCGCCAATACCGGCAATGGCCCTGGCGCCAAACGCGTGTGCCTGCATGCGTATCTTTTCTACATCGGCAAAAGAAGGCTCTGCCGAAATATCGCAGCATATTTGCCCGCTGATGCCTTTTTTTGCCAGTTCGTCCACTAATTTCTCCACCTGCTTCAAGAGTGGGGGGATGGTTAATACAAACAAATTCCCGATTCCTTCCCATGCAAAGTCATCCACAAAGCGGGTGGAACATCCTGCCCCGAAAACAAGTTTTCGGGGTTGATAAAAAACGATATTTCTTTTTTCCTGTAGCAAATTGTCGTCGAAAAAAACCGTATCTGTTGTGTGTAAATCATGTATCCTTGTGCTTCTCTTGACAGGAGAAAAGCGAGGAAACATGAAATCGTTTACATTCTATTAGCATCATTACAATAACACGTTACAAATATATTATTATTTTTTAAATGTAAACGTTTTTTTTGATTATTCGATGGGGAAATAAGGTCCGGCAAACAAAAAAAGACAGCAACGTAAGTTGCTGTCTTTTCTATCACTTTTTGTAAAGGTTTTAAACAGATGGCGCTAATTCTTCATGAATTTACGCACGGTACGCTGGTTGTTCATTCCATCAATCTGGATGAAATAAGCACCGTTTTTCAGCGACGAAACATCAAGAGTTCCGGTTGTATTCTGTTCGGAAAGAACTTCTCTGCCCTGTAAATTGAAGACTTTAACCGACTGGATATCCACGCCGGTAATGGTCAGCATATTATGAACAGGATTCGGGTAGATGTTCAAGCCGGAAGCGAACGATTCTGCATCGGTTCCGCCCACCACATAAGTGATGGTTTGCGGATTGGAATTGGGAACCGTGAAGGTGGGATCCGAACCGGTTACCAGCCATGTGTTGTTCAGGTCGAGGAAGCCCCAGGCCCAGGTATGAGCGCCTTCGTCGGGAACAAGTTCAACAACATATTCCCAAACGTTGTCGCCATTGGCATCGGTTAATTCACCGTGGTTGGCACCGCCGCTCCAGGTGTTATCGTATTCACCGGTTGCGGTTACCCAGCTTCCACGGATGTAGAATCCATTGTACATTTTGTGTTTCGTATCGTCGATTACAAAAGTAATGGTCGCTTTCTGAACCGGAACAACAGCTTCCACTTTGCTGATGTAGAGGAAGTCGCCGGCAACGGCGCTCCATCCGGTTGTTTCCTGGCCGGCAACCTGGAAGATACCGGCATGCTTGCTGGCATCGGCAATGTTTACGATGTATTCTTTGAATGTTGCACTACTGGCAGAACCTGCGGCGGCAATTTCAGCCCAACCGGGATCCGAGAATTTCAGGAAGGTATTTACCTGATCAACGGTGTAGCCCGAGGTGCCTGCTTCGTATTTCGCCATGCATTTGAATCCGGTGGTTCCTTCCGGGAAGGTGTATTCCGGAATACCCAGCCAGCTGTTCCAACTGTCGAGGGCTACCTTAAAGTATTTCGTATTGCTGATGTCGACAACTTCCCATCCGGCATTCAGGTTGTCGGGATCGAAGGTTGCGGGATCAACAATGACATTCGGGTCGATGGGTAAAGCCCTTACTTTTCCAACCCAGATGGTATCTCCGGTGGTGGGGCCCCAGGTTACCGTTTCCTGGCCAAAGAACTGTACCATGTCGACAATCTTCATCTGATCGCTTACAGCTGCTTTCACAAATTTAAATGCACCTGTGGCAGGACTCTGAATGATTCCGGTTGAAGAAGGAACAGGATCGGTTCCACCCCAAGGGTTCGGGATCTTGTTCACATTGTCCATAATTTGAACAACTGCGTTGATTTGATTCAACTCGGCAGTAGTAGTTGCTCCCTTAACATATTTGAAATCACAGGTGGCCGTCCAGCCGGGCTGAAGGGTAAATGCGGGAATTGACAGAGTCGAATTCCATCCATCCAATACAACCTGTAAATACTTTTTGCCACCCATCTCAACAATGCTCATTCCTGGAAGCAGGTCTTCCGCTTTCAGATAGGCCGGATCGAGAATGGCATACGGATCGGGATTGACGATTTCTTCTTCGATGGGTAATCCCAGGATATTGAGGATTTCGGCCCAGTATACTTTCCGTGCATTATCGGTGAGCGGGAAGAAGTTCGAGAAGCCATTGGCATCGTTGCCAAAGCCGAAGTAGGTCCGCGGTCCGGCCGGCATTTCTACCGATCCGGGATAATATTCAACACCTGCTTCAAAACGGGCAAACAACGGGGCCGTAGGATCCGAATCCAACCATGCCAGAACGGTTCCGTTGGTTTCAGTCACGCTGGTAATATAATCGTGCGGTTTAATGCACCAGTCAAGTTTCCCGTCGGTGACTTCCACAAAGGAGAATGCCGGATCGCTGGCATCAACAATGGTTGCGCCGGCAATGTCGGGAGTATCCTGATGGACAGCAGAGCCGCTGTTGAACATTTTTAAACGGCTGTTCCGGACAACCCATTGCGAGTTGTAAATACACGGGGCGGTTATGGCATTCCATGCAGCTACATTTTCAGCCGATTGGAAATCGGTACTTCCCGGGCTGCGTCCTACAATAACCAGGTCGGCAGCATTCAGGGCATCTTTTTCAGCCTGCGGGGCTGCGGCCAAACCGGCTGCCGGGTAATATTTGGTAACCGTTAATCCTTTGCTGGCCAGCCACTCAATTTGTTCGTTGTCCTCATTGTCATCGGTAACGAATATCACGGTTTTATCCTTAATTGTTGCAGGTATTTCATATCCGGTCAATCTTGCCAGTTCCCTCCAGAAAATCAACGCTGAAGTTTCTGACCAGTTGAAGTATGCAATTACACCGCCGTCATCACTACCACTTCCAATATAGACGCGTTCTCCCTGAGGTATCGTGCCTGATCCGGGATAGAATTCAACACCGGCTTCCCAGCGGGCAAACAGCATTTTGCCATCTGGTGTTTGGGCAAGCAAGGTACCGTTTCCAGCATCGTCGCCTTCAGCATCCACGGCAAAGTCGCTGTAATTACCCCACCACCAGTCGAAAGGTTCCGTGGTAATTCCTTTAAATACAGGATCGTCTGTAGCTACAATTACACCCTGAAAATATACATCATCGGCCTGTTTCAGGTTTTCGCATGAAGCGCTTGGAGTCCATTTAGCCCTTGAGCTTCTCATACCCCACATGTTCATTGAAAGTACAGGGGCTGTAATCTGATCCCATACAGCCATTCCTGTAGCAACATCTCCACTTGCAATACTACGTCCCATAATCACCAGGTCGGCAGCATTGAACTGGGGCAGTAAATCTTCAGTAATAACGCCCTGTTCAATTACAGTAACATTGTAAGCAGTACCATCGGCATAATTGGCAATGTTTGCAATAACTATTGAGTCGTTCTGGTTGGCATTGGTCTTTACAAATACAATTTCCTTCTTTGCCGGTCCGGCTGTGCCGTTAATGGCCCAGTCGAGTGAGTTGGTCAGTAAGGTGCCAAAATCGGGAGCAGCATACAACAAACCGTCGTTGAACAGGTACAGCAAAACAACATTGCTGGTCATGTTTGCCCGTGCATAGGTATTATCGGATTGTAACGAACGGACAGAAGTGCCGGCAGGTACAGCCCACATGGTCGACAGTAAACTTCCGTCGGCCGGGATGGTGGCCAGGGGTATGGCTTCGGGAATACTGTCGTTCAGGTTGTACGACTTGATTTCCTTGCCGGCCCAGTCGGCTGAATCGGGTGTACCCAGCGACCAGGTAATCAGTTGGTCAACAGAATAACCTTGTGTGATGGGGTGTTGGTTATTGGTTATCTTGATCTTGGCTGTTTCGACATCGTATTTACCGGCGCCTTTTACCAGGATGAATTCAGCTGCCTTTTTATCGTTTGCCCAGCCCCATTTGTTATTCTTGGGACCATCGTTCTGCATCGAAACGCAGGGGATGGGGTAATTCCTCTTGGCAAAATCGTTCACATTGGATGAACTTTCACCGGCCGAAACGACCATGCCGGCATACGGGGCATAATCGAACGGGGCAGTGGTTTCCACAATGCTTCCTTTCTTGGCAAAGGTTACTGAGTAACCGGCAGCAACGAGCATGTCGTATACATTGGTGTCGAATTTCTTGGCTCCTTTGTAGGTTCCTTTCGAATCGGCTGACAGGTAAAGGATTTCACCGGCTTTCTGGGTGTGCACATCCAGAGTGTATACATCCTGTGCTCCTCCGATGGAAGCGGTTACGACGATGTCGTAGGTTTCGGTTGCTCCGTCGGCAACATTGATTTCGGGTAATGTTACTGTTGCATACGGGTCAGCAGTAGTTACGGAAAGTGTGGCCGAATGGGTGCCTGCAGGCAAAACCAGTTGGAATGCCTTAGCGGTGTTGTTAAACGTAGCTACACCTGCAGAGGCAGTCATACCGGTAGCTTCGGTGCTGGCGACAACGGGTGTGTCGGGAATATCGAAGCCCACCAGGCTATATACAGCATTTCGCCACAAAGTCAAACCGGCCGAGGTCAGGTTATTGCCGCCGTCTTTACAGATGGCACCAAAATTCATGCCTACGGTAATCATCCGGGCCTGCAATACTTCCGATCCAATAGTTGCGCCGGCGGGGATGTCGTTCACGCATACAGTAGCATTGGCCGGGTCGTTGATACCGGAAGCTAAGAGGGTATTTTCGGCAGTAATAACAACATCTGTCGCGTAGTTCAAACCTTTGGTCCGGGTATCATCACCGTTGTCGGCAGCGCCGGTTTTCAGGATTTGTACCGAGTCGCCAACTAAGGTTATCCCCTTGAATAATGGGTTTGCCCTGTTTGCTTCGGGGATTCTCAGATACAAAGTACCTTCTATTTCACCGCCACTTCCCGGTGTATCGGCGGCAAAGCCGCGGCCGGAGCGCATGGTATAGGTTTTGTTCAGCAGGAAGGGTACCGGAATGTTGGCCATACCCAGCGAACCGCCTGGTTTTATTATGGCAGCCGAAGAGTTGAACCCTTCCTGCACGATAACTGCGGCATAACCTGTTACGTCAACTACGGCATCGGCAGCAACCAGCAATACCTCCAGGTCGATGTTCGGATCGTTGTTCAAAAGTTGGATAATCGGGTCGTTATCCACCGGAGCGGCTGTTGGAGCCATTACTTTTGCCGCATCGTTCAGATAAGCTACCTTTTTGGGAATAACAGCGGGCCATGAAGGTACTTCGCGGCCTGCAAGCACGTATACAGCATTTCTCCAAAGAGTTAAACCGGCTGAAGTTAAATTGCTTGCTGCATCCTTGCATATGGCGCCAAAATTCATGCCTACGGTGATCATCCGGGCTTGCAATACTTCCGAACCAACAGTGGTTCCGGCCGGGATATCGTTCACACAAACGGTGGCATTGGCCGGGTCGTTGATACCGGAAGCCAGTAAAGTATTGGCTGCCGAAATGGCAACGTCGGTTGCATAATTGAGACCTTTGGTACGGGAATCGTCTCCGTTATCGGCAGCACCGGTCTTGAAAATCTGGACCGAATCCCCGTCTAAGGTAATGCCCCGAAACAGGGGGTTGGCCTGGTTGGCGGCCGGGATTCTCAGGTGAATGGTCCCTTCCACTTCACCGCCGCTTCCGGGG
>DAIMEA010000013.1:0-22998 GCA_036725585.1 Prolixibacteraceae bacterium
AGCAGTCCGGGCGAAGGTTCGTGTTTCCGGCTCAATATTCCCTCCGATCGAAGTTTCTACGATAAACTGCCCCACCTGATGGTTGAAATGGATCCCGGTACAGCCCAAATGCTTCCCGGGGAGGATGAACCCATCCAGCAAAACGGGAACGAGGAAAAACCAGCCGGAAAACAAAAATACGCCCTGATCATTATTGAAGACGATCAGCAGATCCGGTCGTACCTGATGGAAGAATTTTCCCGTCTGTACAAAACCTACGGGGCTTCGAACGGTCTCGAAGGAATGAGGATGATCGAGAAAATCATGCCCGATATTGTTTTAAGCGATATCCTGATGCCGGAAATGGACGGATTGGAATTGTGCAAAAAAATAAAGAGCCGTTTTGAAACTTCGCACATACCCTTTATCCTGCTAACAGCCAAAGCTGAAATGGAAGACCAGATTGGCGGGCTCGAACTGGGCGCAGACGCTTACGTGCCCAAACCGTTCAACATGCGCTACCTGAAAGCCCTGGTGAAAAACACGCTCGAAAAACGCAGCAGCATGTACAAAGCTTTTTCGCAAAAACCAACCATCATTCCCAGCGAATTCTCAACCAACCGGATGGACGAAGAATTCCTGAAAAAGGTAATCCAGTATATCGAAACCAATATCGAGAACACCGATCTTTCGGTCGATTTGCTGGCCCGCAACATGAATCTCAGTCGCAGCCAGGTGTACCGGAAAATTAAGGCGCTGACCAATCTCACGGCCAATGAATTCATCCGGCAAATCCGCCTGAAAAAAGCGCTCAAGCTGCTTTCCGAAGGAGAGCTGACCATCAGCGAAATCGCCTACAGTGTCGGTTTTAGTTCCCAATCGTATTTCACCCGGAGCTTTAAAGAGTATTACGGGAAATCACCCTCGGAGATCCGGGGGTAGGAGAAAGAAGGATGCGGGATGCTCGATGCTCGATGCTCGATACAACAACATGCCAACAACAACAACAAAGGCCCCGTCGCCGGAGCCCTTGTCTATTTATTGCAGAATTTTGTCTCTACTTGGCATAACTTACCGACCGCGTTTCGCGGATGACGGTAATCTTTACCTGACCCGGATAGGTCATTTCGTCCTGGATTTTCTTGGCAATATCGTACGAGAGTTGTTCCGATTCGGAATCGGAAATTTTCTCGCTGCCTACAATCACGCGCAACTCACGCCCGGCCTGGATGGCATATGTTTTCATAACACCGGGATAAGAAAGGGCCAGATTTTCGAGCTCGGTCAGGCGCTTGATATACGACTCCACGGCTTCACGACGGGCGCCGGGACGGGCACCGGAAATGGCGTCACAAACCTGGACAATGGGTGCCAGAAGGGTTTGCATTTCCACTTCCTCGTGGTGCGAACCTATGGCATTGCAGATATCGGGTTTTTCCTTGAACTTCTCGGCCAGTTTCATTCCCAAAACAGCGTGCGGCAATTCCGGTTCATCATCGGGCACTTTCCCGATATCATGCAACAAACCGGCCCGGCGGGCCTTTTTCGGGTTCAGTCCCAGTTCTGCCGCCATAATGGCGCATAGGTTCGCTGTTTCGCGGGAGTGCTGCAACAGGTTTTGTCCGTATGATGAGCGGTACTTCATTTTCCCCACCAGACGTACCAGCTCGGGATGCATTCCGTGAATGCCCAGATCGATGCAGGTACGTTTTCCCGTTTCGATCACTTCTTCCTCGATTTGCTTGCTGACCTTGTTCACCACTTCCTCGATCCGGGCAGGGTGGATGCGTCCGTCGGTAACCAGTTGGTGCAAAGCCAGACGGGCAATCTCGCGGCGTACGGGATCGAAAGCCGAGAGAACAATGGCCTCGGGCGTATCGTCGACAATGATCTCAACGCCGGTAGCAGCCTCAAGGGCCCGGATGTTGCGCCCTTCACGCCCAATAATCCGGCCTTTTATTTCGTCGTTTTCAATGTTGAAAATGGTAACGGCATTTTCGATGGCCGTTTCGGAGGCCACCCGTTGGATGGATTTGACCACGATTTTCTTGGCCTCACGGTTGGCATTGAGTTTGGCCTCATCCATAATTTCCTGGACAAAAGCCATTGCTTCGGTTTTGGCTTCGTTCTTCAGCGACTCGACCAACTGTGCTTTTGCCTCTTCGGCCGAGTAGCCCGAAATTATTTCGAGTTGTTCCACCTGCTGGCGGTGCATTTTTTCCACTTCGTCGGCTCGAACTTCAACCAATTCAAGCTGGTGGGTCAGGTTTTCGCGAATGATCTCGGTTTCCTTTTTCTCAATTTCGAAATTCTTGATCTGCCGCTGCAGTTCTTCCTTCCGCTGATTCAGGGCCGTTTCTTTTTGCTTCTGCCGATTATCGGTCTCGAGCGCCCGCTTGTTTTTTTCGTTGATGTACTTTTCGTGCTCGGTTTTCAGTTGAAGAAATTTTTCTTTCGCCTGAAGGATCTTATCCTTCTTAATGACTTCAGCTTCTGTTTCCGCCTCCTGGATTATCTTTTTCTTCCTCCCTTTCAGGGTTTTGTCCCAAAAGAAGTAGGAAACCGGGAAGCCCACAACAAATGCAATAACGCTATATATCAATACTTCCATTTGTTAATTATTAATGAATTAGTAAAAAAAAACCGCATACTGTTTGCCCGGATTGCGAACAACCCACAAACAGGATACGGCGATTCTCTATTTTGTTTTCTTAGAACGCTACTTTTCGGTCAGGTACCCGATCAGCTCCCGGTTAATTTCCCCGATTTGCTGGATCACGGGATCGACTTCCGATTGCTCGATGGTCTCGAGTGTTTGCAATACAAACTGCAACGATGCCATGGCCAAAAAATCCTGAACGTCTTTCCCGGAGTACCGGTCCTGATATTGTAAAATCCGTTCGTTGATCAGTTTAACGGCTTTACGTATCTTTTCTTCGTCATTACGTTTGATCCTCATCGGATACCGCCTGTCGGCGATCGTAATATTGATCGATAATAATTCATCCATGTCAAACAGTTTAGCGATTCAAAAGAGCCATACATTTATCAACTTCACGAATGATCTTGTTGATCTTCTGCTTTGCCGCCTGATTTTCAGGATCGCCTCCGGCTAAAGCGCGGGCCACTTTTAAATTTTCGTACCGTTTTTTCAGTGACGCATATTCTTCGCGGAAAGCTTGGAACTGAAATTCGAGGCCTTTGTATTCATCCTTAATCTTTTCGAGTTCGTTATTGCTTTCTTCGAGTTTATTGATTAAACGCCTGATGTTTCCTTTTAGTTCATCCAACAGGTGTTGATCTTTTTCTGTCATTATTGGACGATTTCTGCACAAAAATAGCATTTTTAACCATTTGAGAAACATTTTGAAACTTGGAAATGGAAAAAGAAGTATTATTTTCGCTGCTCGTTGTGTTAAGCTTGCCAAATGAACCGTTTAACTTTTTTGCTTCTTTTTTACAGCCGGATTATTTTATTGCCCGCCCAGGAAATGGGTTTTGTATCGCCGGTTAATATTCCGATGGAACTGACCGGAAATTTCGGAGAGTTGAGGCAAAATCATTTTCATGCCGGGATCGATATTCGCACCAACGGGGCAACCGGTCTGCCGGTTTCGTCGATTGCCGATGGTTTTATTTCCCGTATTTCCGTATCTCCTTCAGGCTACGGGAAAGCGCTGTATGTTACCCACCCAAATGGATATACTTCGGTTTATGCACACCTTGAACACTTTATGCCCGAAATAGAAAGCTGGGTAAGAGAGCAGCAATACCGGAGTCAAAGCTTCGGTCTGAACCTTTATCCCGACAGCGGGCTGTTTCCGGTAAAGAAGGGAGAACGGATTGGCTTTTCGGGAAACAGCGGAAGTTCGGGCGGTCCCCATCTGCATTTCGAAATCCGGGATACCCGGAGCGAACATCCGGTCAACCCGCTCCGATTGGATTATCATATAAAGGATACACGAGCCCCCGTATCCAAAAACCTCATTGTCTACCCGCTTGACGACGAAAGTTCGATCGAAGGCTCGGATACAAAGATTCTGTTCCCCCTGGTACTGGCCGATGGCGCGTACCGCATAAAAGGGAAAACGGCACTGCGGGGATGGGGCAAACTAGGCTTCGGTTTCGAAGCAATCGATTATTTCGACGCCAATTGGAGCTCGTGCGGGATTTACCGGGCCGAATTATGGATCGACGGGGAAATGATCCATTCCTTCCGATTCGACGAATTGAACTACAACGAGATGCGCTACATCAACAGCCATATCGACTACGAAGAGCGGATCCTCCAAAAACGATACGTCCACAAAACTTTTCTGGACCCCGGCAATCATCTGTCGGTTTATGAAAAAAGCCGGTATAGCGACGGGTATACCTTCGACGACGAACAAACGCATGAGGTACGGATCGTTCTGACCGATATTTCGGGAAACAACTCAAAGCTATTGTTTACGATTGTGCCCGAAAAAAACGGGGTAAAAGCAAAAAGAACCGAACGGAAAGGCCTCCTCCCCTACGACAGGGAAAATCGGATCGAAAAAAAGGATCTGGTACTGACCCTTCCTTCGGGAGCGCTGTATACCGATCTGGACTTTTTGTATGAGGTTTCGGAAGGCAGAACGGGTACTTTTTCGAAAATGCACCAACTTCATTCCCCACTGACGCCTCTGCATCGAAAATGTTCCCTTTCGATCAAAGCGGATCATTTATCCGAAACACTTGCAGATCGGGCGCTTATCGCACACTATGATCCGGACTTGAATAGATACAACTCGGTTGGAGGCACCTATGAACAGGGGTGGGTACATGCCGAAACCGACCGGTTCGGAACCTATTGCATTCTTGTCGACATGATCAGCCCAAGCATTATCCCCCTCAGCATCAAAGACAAAAACAGCCTCACCGAAAACAACCGGATCCGTTTCCGGATCAAAGATCAATTGAGCGGAATAGAACGTTACTCGGGCTATCTCGACGGAGAATGGGTCCTATTTGAATACGACCCAAAGAACAACCTCATTACCTACTGGTTCGACAATCGGATGAAGAAGGGGATACAACATACCCTGCGCCTACAGGTGGAAGATGGCAAAGGGAACCAGGCAGAATATTCGGCTTCTTTCTATTATTGAATCCCAACAGGCGCTAGCCGTCGATAACCGTCCACCCTTTTTGGGCTGCCAGCCGGGACAATTTCCGGTCGGGCGACACACACACCGGGTGCCCTACTTGCAGAAAGGCCGGGGCATCATCGATCGAATCGGCATAGTAAAACGTTTCGGACAGGGAATATCCATTTTCGGCACAATAAGCCTTCAGCCGAACCAGTTTTTCGTCGCGAAAGCAGAACTTTCCAACGGGACGGCCGGTAAAATATCCGCCCGATTCTTCCATCACCGTACAAATAACCCGATCGAAACGAAGGTGATCGGACAATAACTGGCAGATGATCGATATGGCAGAAGACAAAATGATTAACTCGGCTCCCTGCGACCGGTGTCGTTCAATTTCATCGACAACAGCCGGGCGTATGGCCGGAAGGATGTCGGTTTCAAAAATTTTGGCAACAATGGCCTTCATGTGGTCCACCTTCACACCGGCAATCCAACTGCCCATTTTGTGAATTATTTTCAACGTATCCTTCAGATTGTATTTATAAAGAAACACCTGATAGATAGCCCGGACCAAATCGCGATTCCCCATCATTCCCGTACGATGGGCCCGCTTCACCAGCGAGCGGCTGCTGTTGATGCGGATGATCGTTTCATCGATATCGAAAAAAGCTGCGTATTTTCTTTGCTCCAAATTTTACCGGATTTGCGTGTTTTTTCAAAGATAATTTTTGTTCCGTTGGTTCTCCCGGATCTTGGGTCAATTTTCGATAAAAAAATGACTTCCGCCCGGATTGTAAATGGTTTTTATCGCGGATGGAAGAATCCGGATCTGAAATTTCTCCGAAAAAAACAGTTCCCCATCCACATGAAAAGGTACTTTTCGCGGAAATTCCAGCTCTATTTCCCGGGTTCGGTAATAGTGGATCCGCTTATCGCCAACATGTTTTCCCTCGGGCACTTTCAGCAAAATCCGAAAACGGTGGTACAACGACAGGCGTTTGATGGAACAAACATCCAGTTCCCCGTCGTTGGCCAGTGCCTGTGGTGTTAAGAAAAAACCCCCGGCAAAACGGCGCCCGATCGAAACAGTGTTAATAAAACATTTCGTTTCGTGCGAGTGTGAATTGGCCAACACTTTCATGTTTTGTTCCCGGTAAAACAGGAGGGTCGTCAGAATGTGCCAAAGGTACTTGTCCTTTCCCCCTTTCTTGATGGTACCTTCCTCCTTATAATTCTTCGAAGCCACTTCGGCATCAAAACCCAAACCCATTCCGTTGAAAAAAAATACCCCGTTGCAGGTGCCCACGTCCATTTGGGTGGTCCGTTTCCGGAACAAGATCTCCCAGTGCTCTTCAGAAAACCGGTTGGGAAAACCCAGGATCTGAATAAAATCGTTTCCGGTTCCCGCCGGAATGATGCCAAGTACTGCTTCATTGTTGTGAACCAGCGCTGTTGCCACTTCGTTTAGCGTGCCATCGCCACCTACGGCAACAATATTCCGAAAACCCCGTTCCAACGCTTCCCGGGCCAGTTCCGTGGCATGCCCCTTACACCGGGTAAACATGATTTCGCCTTCGAGGCCATGTTTCTCAATCTCCTCACGAATTTTCGGAACCATTGTTCCGGCAAACTGGTTTCCGGCAGTTGGATTCACAATGAATGCCCACTTTTCTTTTCCCTTTCCTTGCATGTTCCTTTATTTTATTTGATAAGCCGATTCAATGATATGTTTTGTTTCTGCAATGATTTCCCTGTCGTTTTTTTCCATCAACAGGGCATTGGGAACAGGCGGATGTATGACCATTCCCAGTTTTGTGCCCAAACCGATCGAAAACCTCGTTTTGGGTTTAAAGCGGTAAAAACCATTCAGGGTAACCGGTAGCAGGTCGGATCCCGACATACGCAGTATGTGGATGAACCCTCGTTGAAATTCGTTCAGGTGCCCGGTTGTTGTCCGGGTTCCTTCCGGAAACAGGGCAATGATCCTTCCTCCTGAATGATCAATCATTCGCCGGAGCATTTCTTTGGTGTTCCTGTACCCCGGTTGGGTTCGGGGAACATAATGAATAATTTTCAGCAAGCGGCCAAATACCGGGATCCGGGTCAGATAGCTTTTCCCAAACCATACAACCTGTGGGAAAAAAGCCATAATGGCCAGAATGTCGAACAAACTGGCATGATTGGTCACCAAAAGATATTGTCCGCCCGGCTGGCAGTTTTCCATCCCGGTAAGATGCACCTTCCGTCCGGTTAAAAGAAAAACCGTCCGGGCCCAAAAGCGAATAACCGGATTCACGTTCCGGTCGAACCCCAGATAAGAAAGAAGCACCACATACGTAACCATCACGGCCGTAAAAAGATAAAGCACCAGGAAGACAGGGATAGAGAGAACAAAAAAAATTACTTCCTTCATTTCACGTACGCCCATAAATCAATTTGAAGGCGCAATGTACAGAATTATTTATTACAATCGAACCCCCTCTTAAACGAAACTGTTCCCGGTGCGGGTTTTGCACCGGGAACAGTCATCTTACAAGGGGCTGTGTTTAATGAAAAGCCCACACAAATGCCAATAGCATCAGTAAAACAATGCCCACAAAAATAACGGCCGGGAAATTGACTCTCCCAATATAGTATGCAAAATTTTTTCTCATATCCGATTTTTTAAATTATGGTTTCCTTTAATCAAAGCTTGTAAAAAAAAACTTCGTTATGGAGACCGGTTCAGGGGATGCGTTTGCATCATTTGAATTATGGGGAGAATGAAAAACGGTTCATTTTTTTCTTCACAATAATCCTTTTGCCCATTTCTTTCTTTGTTGGGAAGCCCAAAGGGAAGATGTACCTGGGGGGGCTTGCAGGTTTCCTGCTTCAGCACAATCATTTCCCGAAAAAACGGTATTGCTGTTTCCTTTATAAACGAATATGAAAGGGATTCGTTCGATACGATAATGGGCTCATCCACGGAAGAACCATACCGGCAAGAAAGGAAAAATGCAAAAGAAAAGAGAATTTTCAGGAACATATTCGTCGCATTACCCTCCTTAAGACGTACTTCCCGATAAAAGTGACGCGGAAAATCGAAGATTATTTTTCAGCCTGGACAATGGGATAAACTATTGACTGCACTCTGCCCCAATTGAAATTTCGCGGGCAAACAGTCGAAAAAAGAATCGCTATCCGCGTCGATGTTTCCCCGGAACCCGGCTTTTTCCCATCGGGACAATGGCTTGCTCCTGTTTCCTTTGTTGTTATTAAACAAACTATTACGCCCGGCAAGCATCGGGAAATCCTTAAAATGATGCGCATACAACCGGTTTCGTATAAATAAGAAGCAGTCGGTGAAGCTCTTCCATAAAGGAATCGCTTCCCGACTGCTTTCTTTATACCGGGAAGGTAATCCCGAATTGGATTGATTGTGTTAATATCCAAAAATTTCTTCCAGGGTCAGTTCATCAACCTCGCCCAGGGACTTCAGTGCTGCCCGATCGAGTTTGGTTTTATTTCCCAGGACCAGATAATTGAACTTCTGGCCTTTGATGTGCTCGTTGAAGAACTGTTCAAACTGATCGATCGACATGTTTTTTGCTGCTTCGTATTCGTCTTTGCGTATGTCGTAATCGATGCCGCGGTCGCGGTTGCTTTCCCAGGTCCAAAAAATTTGCTCCCGGGTAATCCGCTCGGTATTGATTTTTTTCACAATGGCTTCACGGGCCATGTTGTATTGCTCTTCGGCCTTCGGCATATTCCCCAGCAGATCGATCAGGGTTTCTGTGGCAATCGGCAATTTATCGGCCTGGGTGCCCAAAAAGCCGATCAGGGTATTCAGTCTGCCGGGTTTATTGGCGCTTCGGTAGGCCGAATAGGCGGAATAAGCCAGGGCTTTCGACTCGCGAATTTCCTGGAAAACTACCGACGACAGGCCACTGCCATAGTATTCGTTGTAGATCCGGGCTACCGGCATCAATTCTTTGGCAAAAGGTATGTCGTTGGCAACAAGCAGGATGTTGGCCTGGTTGATATCGTAGTCGACTACGTATACCCGGCTTTTCTCGGGAATAATCTGTTCGAAACTCTTTGCATCGGGAACATCTTCAAGTTCTTCTGGCAAAAGGTGTTTTTCGGTTAAGATGGCCTTTACCGATTCGGGATCGGAGGGTCCGTAGTAAAAAATATCGTGTTTTAACGTTGGAATTTTTTTAATTCGCTGAACCAGAACTTCGGGATCGATTGCCTTTAATTCTTCCTCCGAAAGAATGTATTTGTACGGGTTGTCGGAGCCATAAACACCGTAGTTATACATGGCCCGGTTCAGGATGGTACCCGGTTCTGCTTTCTGGTCCTGACGCTCTTTTAAAATGCGCCCCACATAATCGGCATAAGCCTGCGGATCGGCCTTGGCCTGGGTCAGCACGTGTTCCAGAAGCTCAACCGCTTTCGGAAGCGATTCGTTCAAGCCTCGGATGGTAACGTAGGAACGTTCTTCCTCTGTCGAAACATTCAATTCAAGCCCATACTTATACAATTCTTTCTGAAGGTCGGGGGCGCTGAAGGTTTCGGTACCGATGAGCTTGAGATACCCGACGGCGAGGTCAAATTCCCGATCGTTCCAACTCCCCATATCCAATATATAGCGCAACGAAAAGATCTCATTGGCATCGTTGTGGATCGTGTAAAAATTACATCCTTCCTGCAGCTGGTCTTTTCCGATTTTTTCGTCGAAATCGACAAAGACAGGGGCCACATCGGTCGAAGGTATCTGGGTCAGTTCAAGGGCAAACTCCGACTGAAGGTCGCGATTGACCGGCACAGCTGTAATCTCGGGTTTTTCCACTTTCACCAGTTCCACATTATTGCCCTGCCGCTTGTATACAACCACATAGTTATCGGCGTATTTCTGGTTGGCAAAGCGGATAATGTCGTCTTTGGTGATGGCTTCCAGGCTGTCCATATAAGCCAGGGATTGTTCGCGACTTAAACCATCGATAAATTCTCCCATCAGTTCGTAGGCCCGCCCAATGTTCCGTTCCTGGTTGCGGATTTTTGAAAGTTTGATGTCGTTGATGACGGCCTGGATCAGCCAGTCGTCGAATTCGCCGGCTTTGATCTTTTCGATTTGCCCGGTAAGCAATTCAACCACTTCGTCAAGCGATTGTCCCTGCAAGGGGGCTCCCTGCATCACCTGGATCCCGTAGTCCTTTAACGCATAATAAAAGGAACCGGCATAAAGGACTTTTTGTTTTTGCACCAGGTCCAGGTCGATCAGTCCGGCCTGACTGTTGCTCAGAAGCATGTCGATAATGTCGAGATAGGGTTGGTCGAAGGATCCGACACCGCCCACACGATAGGCAAGCATTACATTTTCGGGTTCGGGACCAACTACTTCCTTTTTAATTACTTCGGCAATGGGTTCTTCCACGGGTTGAACAAGTTCCGGAAGATCCTTGTATTCGAGGTCACCAAAATACCGGTCGATCAACTGGATGGTTTCTTCAAACGAAAGGTCGCCCGACAAAGAAATTGCCATATTATTGGGCACATAAAAGGTTTTGAAAAACTCCTGGATGTTGATCATCGATGGATTCTTGAGGTGTTCCGGCAATCCGATAATGGAACGTCCATAGGGGTGGTTGGGGAACAAAGCGCTCATCATCGTCTGAAACTGACGTTCCGAATCGCGGTCCTGGTACATATTGAACTCCTCGTACACGGTTTCAAGTTCGGTATGGAAAAGCCGTAAAATGATCCCATGGAAGCGTTCGCTTTCAATTTTGGCCCATTTTTCGAGTTCGTTAACCGGAACATCGTTAATGTAAACCGTCGATTCATACGACGTTCCTGCGTTGGTATTTTTTGCGCCAATCGACGACATCAGTTTATCGTACTCATTGGTGGCCACATATTGGGCCGCCTCCTGCGACACCTGGTCAATTTCTTTATAAATGACCTTTTTTTCAGCAGGGTCTTGAGTGGCCCGGTGTTGTTCGAACAAATCTTCGAGACGGGTAATCAGTTTGCTTTCTTCGTCCCAGTTCACGGTTCCCATTCGGGCCGTTCCCTTAAACATCATGTGTTCGAAGTAATGCGCCAAGCCGGTGGTTTGGACCGGATCGGAAGTAGAGCCGGCCCGCACGCCTACCAAACAGGTAACCCGGGGCTCATCGGCATTGGGAGAGAGAAAAACGGTAAGGCCGTTTTTTAATGTATAGATACGCGTTTTTAACGGATCGTTGGAGACTTCCTGATAGGAATAACCGTTGGAATCGGTTTTTTTTGTGGTTTTGTACTTTTGTGTTGTGTGGGTACAGGCACCAAATGCAAGAACCGCAAGCATGCCCAGGGTGAAAAGTCGTGTCATGATTGAATTGTTTAAACTTTTTCCGGAAAAAATTTTCAGTAAGTTAGACGAAATATGTCTTCATTTATTACAGAAAATCGTAAAAAAAATTAAATAAATGGGACATTCCCATATTCCCCCCTCCACAAGAGCTACGACGGGCAAAGCCATTATGCAGGGTTTTCTATTCGCACAATGCAGAAGGGTAAAGAATCAGGCCAGCCTTTTCATCACCTCATCCATTGTAAGATCGTGTTCGAAATCCAGGACCACATCGGCCTGGAGGTACCATTTTTCCCGTTTTGCGAGCGTCTCGTGAATAAATGCGGTCAGTTCTTCTTCTGTTTTGCCTTTGATCAGGGGGCGCTCGGTCTTTGAATGCATTAAACGTTCGGCCAGGATCCGGGGTGTTCCATTCAGGTAAACCGAAATCCCTGTACTGCGGATAATGTCCATGTTATCGAAAAAGCAGGGCGTTCCTCCACCGGTGGCCACAACAATATTTTCGAAGCGCGATACTTCTTGAAGCGCTTTTCGTTCTGCTTCGCGAAAACCTTCTTCGCCCAGGTATGCAAACAACTCAGGAATGGTTTTGTGGTTCCGTTCCTCGATATAGTCGTCGAGATCAATAAATTGCAAATCAAGCTTGCGCGCCAGTTTTCGCCCTACGGTCGATTTGCCGCTCCCCATATAGCCGATCAGGTAAATTCGTTTCATGGCCGGGATTTAAAAGAGCGACATTTGATTGGGATTTTCGTTTTCCCGGCCCGGGCCTCGATCGATTTCGAAGGGTACATCATCGAACGACGGCCGCGAGGGGGCGTTGTCCTTTTCATCCTCAAGGATGGGGCTTGTATCGTTTTCATCTTTTACCACGGGCTCAATTTCACGGATCATCTGAACCTGAAAATGCGTCAGTCGTTTTCCTTTGGCCTTGTACGACTTAATCCCGATGAATTCGGCCACTTCGATGATCTCGTTATCGCGGTCGCTGTTTTTCCCGCCAAATTCGATTTCAAACCGGGGATAATGCACCCAGGTAATGCTTACCAACCTGTTTTCGGGCAGGTCGCCGATAAAATTCTGAGGCTTGTTCAGCGGGGTATCCTCCTCGATCTGGAAGCGTTTCACATAATAAAACTGCTGTTCGTTATCCCAGTAAACAACGCTCATCGTTTTATTGACATTAAATTTCTCAATCAACAGCAGGTTATCGGCAAAGTGGTTCGACAAATCAAAATTATACAATTCGAATTCGCCCGCTTTGGTAATAACCAGGATGCGGTCGGTTCCGGTAAATTCGCCCAGGTAGTCGCCCCGTTTATCGGCATTCAGGCGTCGGACATCGGGATCGTACCATATCTTTCGTCCACCCAGGGTGGAAGCGCCTTTTTCTTTCAGAGCAATTTTGTGTACCTCGTTTTTTGTTACCAGGTTTCCCATCGACGAACGGTTCTTGATGGCCAGTTCGCCCATATCGATATCGAAAAACAATTTTTTCAGACGGGGTTTTGGCTTCAGGGTCACCTTCAGCACTTCGGCTTCCCCGTTAGGATTCGCACTGAAATACACTATTTTTGAGCCGGCTGCACCCTGGGTCAGGTTGTATTCCCGGTCGCGGGTTACCCCGGTCACCCCAAAACGTTTCATGTACACGGCACCCGCGCGCCCGTCGCGGTACACCACATTGTAAATGGTTCGTTTGTCGTCCTTTTTAAAGACGGCAATATGCTGGATATTTTTCCCAATGAAGGCTTTTTCCGACACTTTGGTTACAAAGTAGGTTCCGTCTTTGCGGAATACGATGATGTCGTCGATATCGGAACAATCGCAAACATACTCTGCCTTTTTCAGCCCGGTTCCCATAAAGCCTTCTTCGTAATCGACATAAAGCTTTTCGTTGGCCACCACAACCTTGGTCGCCACGATGTTTTCAAAGTTCCGAATTTCGGTCTTGCGTTCCCGTCCGGCTCCGTATTTGCTTTTTATCCGTTTGTACCATGCGATGGTATACGGAATAATGTTTTCGATGTTCGCAATGATTTCGGCAATTTCATCCTCGATCGACAGAATGGTTTCGTTGGCCTTATCCTTGTTGAATTTCAGAATCCGGGCCATTTTTATTTCCATCAACCGGAGGATGTCGGCACGGGTAATTTCCCGTTTGAACTGCCCTTTCCACGGAGTCAGCCTCTTGTCGATATGGGCGACTGCCTCATCCATGTTGTTGCTGTTTTCGAATTCCTTATCCTTATAAATCCGTTCTTCGATGAAGATCTTTTCGAGTGAAGCAAAGTGCCACATTTCTTCCAGTTCTCCCTTGCGGATTTTCAGTTCCAGCCGAAGCAACTGTACCGTTTGATCGGTATTCTTCCGGAGGATCTCGCTCACACCGATGAAATGGGGCTTGTCGTTTTCGATGATGCAGGTGTTGGGAGAAATGGGAATTTCGCATTCCGTAAAGGCATAGAGGGCATCGATGGTTTTGTCGCTCGATACGCCGGGAGCCAGTTGAATGACAATTTCCACTTTTTCGGCCGTATTGTCATCGATTTTTTTGAGTTTAATTTTCCCTTTATCGTTGGCCTTTATGATCGACTCGATGATTCCAATAGTTGTTTTCCCAAAAGGAATCTCGGTTATAACCAGTGTTTTGCTATCCTGCTTTTCGATTTTTGCCCGTACCCGGATGGAGCCGCCCCGAATTCCGTCGTTGTATTTCGACACATCGACCTGGCCACCGGTAGGAAAATCGGGATATAATTCAAACGTTTCGTTTTTCAGGTAATGAATGGAGGCGTCGATCAGTTCGTTAAAGTTGTGGGGCAAAACTTTCGACGACAAACCAACGGCGATGCCCTCAACGCCCTGAGCCAGCAACAAAGGAAATTTTACAGGAAGCGTGATGGGTTCTTTTTTCCGGCCATCGTACGAAAGCTGCCAGTTGGTTGTTTTGGGGTTAAACACCACTTCGAGGGCAAATTTCGACAAACGGGCTTCGATGTAACGCGGCGCTGCAGCCCCGTCGCCGGTATAAATATTCCCCCAGTTTCCCTGGGTTTCGATCAACAGTTCTTTTTGCCCCAACTGGACCAGGGCATCCCCGATCGATGCATCGCCATGCGGGTGGTACTGCATGGTTTGCCCGATGATGTTGGCCACTTTGTTGAAACGTCCGTCGTCCATTTCACGCATGGCATGCAAAATGCGGCGCTGAACCGGTTTCATCCCATCGTTGACGTAGGGTACCGCCCGTTCGAGGATGACGTACGATGCATAATCGAGAAACCACGACTGAAACATCCCGGGCAAGTGTTTTAATTCATGCCGGCTGTCGGAGGAAAGATCTTCACTGGAATAATCTTCCGGAGGAATATGGGTTTCGTCCAAGCTCATAATCAAAAAGTCTTAAATGCAAAATGCCCGATCAGTTTACTTCGTCCTTCTCAACCACCAGATTTTCGATGATAAAATCCTGCCGGTCGGGGGTATTTTTGCCCATATAGAATTCAAGTATTTGTTTGATGGAATCGCCTTTGTGCAAAATAACCGGTTCCAGTCGCATCTCGTCACCGATGAACACCTTGAATTCGTCGGGAGAAATTTCACCCAGCCCTTTAAAGCGGGTGATTTCGGGATTGGGTCCGAGTTTCCGTATGGCCTCCAGGCGTTCTTCGTCGGAATAGCAATAGGACGTTTTTCGTTTGTTCCGGACACGAAACAACGGAGTTTGCAGGATGTACACATGTCCTTTCCGAACCAGTTCGGGGAAGAACTGCAAAAAGAACGTTAGAAGCAGGAGCCGGATGTGCATGCCATCGACATCGGCATCGGTGGCAATAATGACTTTATTATACCGAAGATCGTCGAGTCCTTCTTCGATATTGAGGGCGGCCTGGAGCAGATTGAATTCTTCATTTTCGTATACCACCTTTTTGGTCAGTCCGTATGAATTGAGCGGCTTTCCCCTGAGACTGAAAACTGCCTGGGTATTCACATCGCGGCTTTTTGTAATGGAACCGCTGGCCGAGTCCCCTTCTGTAATAAAGATGCAGCTTTCGCTTTTGCGGGCATCGTTCGAGTTGTAATGAATCCGGCAATCGCGAAGCTTCTTGTTGTGCAGGCTGACTTTTTTGGCGCTTTGTTTGGCCAGCTTTTTAATTCCCGAAATGGCCTTGCGCTCCCGTTCCGATTCCTGGATCCGACGCTGAAGCACTTCGGCCGTGTCGGGATTTTTGTGCAGGTAATTGTCGAGTTCCTTCTGCACAAAGTTCATAATATAATTACGGACAGAAGGCCCATCGGGTGCAATATCCTTCGAGCCCAGCTTGGTTTTGGTCTGCGACTCAAACACAGGCTCTTCCACTTTAATGCTGATGGCGGCAATAATCGATGCCCGGATATCGGACGCATCGTATTCCTTTTTGTAATAATCACGGATGGTCTTCACCAAAGCTTCCCGAAAAGCCATCAGATGGGTTCCTCCCTGTGTGGTATGCTGCCCGTTTACAAATGAATAATAATCCTCTCCATACTGGTTCCCATGCGTCAGGGCCATTTCAATATCCTCACCCCGGAGATGGATGACCGGATATATCGGGTCGGAATCCATGTTCTCATTCAACAAATCGAGCAAGCCGTTTCGTGAATGGTATTTTTCGCCGTTGTATTCAATCGTCAGGCCGGCATTGAGGAAGGTATAGTTTTTCATCATCGACGATATATAATCGCTGATGAAGTGGTAATTTTTGAAGATGGTATTGTCGGGCTGGAAAATAACCTGCGTTCCATTGGACTCGTCGGTCGAACGAACTTTTTCATCCCGCGTGATGATTCCCTTGCTGAATTCGATTTCCTTTACTTCATTATCGCGGATGGAACGGATGACAAAATTCGACGAAAGAGCATTTACCGCCTTGATTCCCACGCCATTTAAACCTACCGATTTTTTAAAAACCTTCGAATCGTACTTGGCGCCTGTATTCATCTTCGAGGCAACATCAACCAGCTTTCCAAGCGGTATACCCCGGCCAAAATCGCGAATCATGACTTCTTCGTCACTAACCTTCACTTCGATTTTCTTCCCGTTCCCCATCATAAACTCATCGATGGAGTTGTCGATCACTTCTTTCAGGAGCACATAAATGCCATCGTCGGCCTGGGAACCATCGCCGAGTTTTCCGATATACATTCCCGGACGGCGGCGGATGTGTTCCTGCCAGTCGAGCGTTTGAATCGTGTCTTCGGTATAGTTTATTTGTTCGATCATGGATACCAAAAAATTTGCACAAATATAACGAAAACCCGATTTTTCAGCGAAACCAGTTATCAACAGGTCGGAGGAAAGAAAGTTAATAACCCGGGACGGGATGGAACAAAGCCCCGGGCAAGGAATCGCGTGTAGAAGAACCGTTTGATCCACCTGGTTGGTTTAAAAATAATAATTCGAACCGAACGGAACCGCAGCGCATTGTAAGCTTACTTGCGCAACCGAATATCCTACCCTCAAACAGGGTTATGCAAACTACTGAATACAAAACCCATACACGATATCTCCTTTTTACAAAATATCCTTTCTTGTTTGTATCCGCGGAATCATTCGTGCATAATCCGGATTTTTTGTACCTCCATCCGGTTCTTCTCATCAAGGGTTTTTATCAGGTATAGGCTTTGTGGAAGATGATTGACAGCAAATGAACTGCTTGTCGAAAAAGGCTTTCGTTCCTGAATGACCCTTCCCTGCATATTCAGGATATGCAGAGACACAATAGGTGTTTCCGAATGGATGAAGAGCATGGAGGAAGCCGGATTGGGTAAAACGATTAAGTTGGATTGTGTTGTTTTTCTTTTTCGGTCCAACGACGATGGTCCATCCTGGGTATTTTGATTGGAAACGATGTCCTGTACAAGTTCATTCAGGTACACTTCGAGGTTTGTGTAGGCGCTGTCGAGCGTAAGAGCCGGTCCGTCGTCCGGGTTGTGGCTGTTGAGGTTCCGTTCGTTCTCCCACACATCG
Source organism: Prolixibacteraceae bacterium (assembly GCA_036725585.1). Lineage (GTDB taxonomy): Bacteria > Bacteroidota > Bacteroidia > Bacteroidales > Prolixibacteraceae > DAIMEA01. Next base: position 17,447 of record DAIMEA010000013.1, read on the forward strand.
GGCATCCCGTCGGAATCGCTGTCGGTTGGGGCTGTACCTGCATGCAGAACAGGCCAGGGGCTCCAGTCGGTTCCGGCATCCTGGGGTTTCAGATCATTCTGGCTGTCGATGATTCCCCACTTTGGGTAATCGGTGCTTTTCCAGTTGATGGTGGTTGTGGTACTCAGTGTTTCCGATCCGATAACCGTGCCGGCCGGATACGTAACATTGCCCAGGCCGTTGAATTCCGATAAACCGATAAAGGCAGCGGTTCCTTTGCGGGTTTCGTCAACAATGCGTAGGTCGTATTCGTCGCGAACATGGCTGCAGCCGGCGTAGGCCAGAACTTTTTGGCAGGCTGTTTCGGCTGTATGGGTGGTCACACGACCGAATTCAAACGGTTCGTTTCTTTTCAGCGCTGCTTTTTCATCGGCCGAGATCGAATATTTGTCGGCAATTTGGTTGTAGACTCCATATATCCAGTTGTCGGTGCTGGCATTGTTGCAGTGCACAATATCGTCGGACCGGGAACTGGTTGAGGCATCGATGTAATTTCCGTCGATGAAGTATTGTCCCCAGGTATTGTTGATGGGATAAAAACTGTCGGACGACGACAGCCCTGTTTTTTTGTCGATTGCGACAATTCGTGCCCTTTTGCTTCCCGACGGGCTTGCCGGGCCGGGTTTGTAATAATTGTTGACAATGTTGATATTCATGGCTTCGGCGCCATAGCATCCGTTTCCGCTGGCATTGTAAATCACATTATTGCGCATATCGGTCAACTCTTCCGTTTGTGTTTGGCTGCCCGGACCAAAGCGGGGGGTGCGGCTGTCGTGGTGGGCAAGGAGGTTGTGATGGAAGCTGGCATTTTTACCGCCCCAGATGCCCCCGTAACCGTGCGGTCCCTTCGAATGGGTCGATAAGCGAAGGCTTTCCGAAATCAGACACCATTGTAGGGTTGTATTTTCGTTTTCATAGATCGAAACACATTCGTCGGTACTCCAGCTCATTGAACAGTGATCGATGATGATGTTTTTGCATCTCCGGGCGCCCAGGGCATCGGCTCCGTCGCCATTCGACGGATCCCTGTCGCCCATACGAAAACGGACGAAACGGATAATCACATTGTCGGCAGAGATTGTAACCGGTTCACCGGCAATGCAGATTCCATCGCCCGGGGCCGATTGCCCGGCAATGGTTACATTTCCGGGGGCAATACTCAACTTGCTGGCAAGATGAATGGTCCCCGACACCGAAAACAGGATCGTTTTCGGAGAGGGCTGGCTCAATGCCCAGCGTAACGAACCGGTCAATGTCGGACTTCCGTTATCTTCGAGGGTGCTGACATAAACAACCCGGCCGCCTCTTCCCCCGCTTGCATACATTCCGAAACCCTCGGCTCCTTCAAATGCCGGCACCTGCGAAAAAAGCATTATTGCGGCTATATTTAGAAAAATGAAAAAGAATACGTGTTTCATGATACAGATTCCAACGTTTATTTTTTCCTAGTCCATTAATGAGAACTCTTTCTAAAAATAGTATGTCGAATTGGATTGGTGCCTGCCGGCGAATAGTTTTGTTTGGGTGGAATGGTTTGAAAAAGTGGGACAAACTATCATATTGGAACGTACATTAGCAATTATGCCATACAATAGTTGATCCTTGCGTCGAAATGCCCTCTGCTTTTAAATAAATTGCCATCGTTATTTTCCGCAAGTATTGTTTAGATTTATTCCGCTGATATAAGATATAGCATGGTTGCCACGAAAGTTTTACGCAAATACGGTTTATTGCAATCCGCCAATTGGCTGGGAAGCCAGCCTTCGCAGGCAGTCAATCTTTCGTCATAAAACCGAACTGTTGTGTAAAAATTAAAATAAACGCATTATGAAAACTTTTTCGCTTTTCCCGTATGTTTTTCTGGTATTGACCCTGACGAGTCAAATGGTTTCTGGAACGTCTCTTGATGGAACTGTCGATACTCCGCTTGTTCTTTCATGGCCTTTCGACCAGGGAACAGAAAACCAGGAGGTACATTTTTCCGGGGAAACGGCCGATTATTTTAGTTTATGTTACGTGACGGTGGGATCGAACCTGGCTATCAAAGATAAAAACACGACCTACGATATAACCTATACCCGTTTTCAGCCTTTTGAACAGTTAGGGGCTGCCAGCGAGGAGGGGCGGGTGAGTTTTCAAATCAGACCAAAAACAGGTTTGACCTTTCTTCCTACTCAAATTTCCTTCGATTGCATGCGTTTTGGAACCGACGGCGGTCGCATCGATGTGGTTTGGCGTTCGTCCGATGGGACAAAAACCACTCTGGCAAGCGGCCTGGTCCCTGCCCGAAATAATTCCGGTGCCGGCACCCAGGCCTCGTATTCCCTTGCCCCGGGTACGGTGCCTGCCGTTGAAGGCGAAGGCGCGCTCGACCTGTTCATTTATTCCCTGGGTAATACGAAACAAGTGGGACTGGCCAACATTCGGGTGGAGGGAGTGCTTACCGGAACAGTAGTGGAGGTCCGTACCTTCACTGTCGAAACAACGGTTCTGCCCGACAATGCAGGGGCAATAACGCTCTTTCCTTTGGGCACTGAATTTGACGAAGGAACCGGGATTTCTTTTACAGCTACCCGTAACTTTGGTTTTCGTTTTTCGCACTGGGAAAATGCTTCGGGAGAAACGGTTTCGAACGAAGAAACATTCAACCTTGTTTTATTGGAGAACCAGGCACTAACAGCAATTTTTGAGCCCGTCGAAACCCATGCACTGTCGCTGCAGGTCGAGGGAGGAGCAAAGGAATACATGATCGGCATTCAGCCGTCGGGCACCCTTATCGATGGTCAACTCCTGTATGAAGCAGGCACCCGGGTTACCCTTTCGGCACACAACAATCCCCTGTTCACCTTTACTCATTGGGGAGGGGGCGAAACCTCTTCGGATTTGGAAGTGATCATGAATTCGAATCAAAGCATTACAGCCCACTACAGCGCCAGGGATTATATTGTGGGCTGGGATTTTTACCCACCGGGAAATAACGGACGCGTTGCCGATTTCTATGCTGATCCGGAAAACGAATCGGCAGCCCTGGTGTTACTGAATGCAGAAGGGACCACGACAGGCTGGCTCGATAAGTCGCAGGTATCGGCAGGAGGCTACGAAGGCAGGCCCGGCGCCGTAAACTGGATGAACCTGGATGAGCGCTATTACTACCAGATCCATTTTCATGCCACCGGATATACCGATCTGAAAGTTGCTTCGGCCATGTTGCTCAATTACAATGCATGGTCGGTTCAGCGCTGTGAATATTCAAGCGATGGAGAAACCTTTACAACGCTTGGAACATTTAACCTGGCCTCGCCCAAAGTTTGGTACGAACAAAGCTTTGACCTGCCCCCGGCGGTCAATCATGCGGCAGATGTGTACATCCGCTGGATCCCCGATTACAGCTCCGACATTGTCGGGTCGAGCACCAACAAGGACGGAACAGCCCTTTCATCGGTTTATGTAACAGCAACAGCCCAGGTATACGACGACGGAATCCCGCCGGTATTGAGCAGCACCGTTCCGGGTGAAGGAGCTGAAGGAGCCTCAGCAACCGGGAAAATTGTGCTGAACTTCGACGAGAAAGTGAAAATTACCGACACGAAATCAAGCCTCAACGAGCTCGAACTTACTCCGCTCGTTTCGGGAAAAACCATCACTTTTGCCTATGCCGGACTTGATTACGGCACTCTTTATACCTTTACCCTGCCCGGTAATACGGTTTCGGATCTTGCCGGGAATACACACGGGGAAGAAATCACCCTGCAATTCACTACCATGACCCGGCCTACGGTTGCCAAACGGACCTTCGACTTTATTGTGGGGCGCGATGGCGATTTTGGCGAGGCATTAGCGGCGGCAACTGCCGCTTCTTCTTCGGGACAACGCTTTTATATCTTCTTCCCCGACGGAGAATACAACCTTGGCGAAGAAACCGGCGACGGCAACCAGATGACGAGCCTTTCCTTGTCCAACATTTCGTTCATTGGTGAAAATGCCGATCGAACCGTTCTGTTTAACCGAGCCATAAACGAATCGATCAACAGTACTGCCACTGTTCATTTTAGCAGCTCGGTATCGGGCGTGTATATGCAGGATGTATCGCTCCTGAACAAAGCCACATATCGAAACGGCACCGACCTTTCTTCGACCGGACGTTTTGTTGCCCTATGGGACCAGGGGACAAAAAACATCTACCGGAATGTAAAATTGTTGAGTAACCAGGACACGTATTACACCGGCAGTGGTCGCATCTATCTTGAAAAGTGTGAAATACACGGTACGGTCGATTTTATTTGTGGCGGTGGTGATCTCTTTTTCAACGAGTGTTTGCTTTATCTCGAAGAACGTTCGGGCAATTGCATTACAGCACCGGCCAGCAGTGGCGACTGGGGTTATGTATTCATGAACTGTACCATCGACGGGCCTCCGGTCACCAACGGTTCGTACCGTTTGGGGCGCCCGTGGAGCAATGCGCCCAAATGTGTTTACCTGAATACAAGCATGAACGTTTTGCCTGTTGCCTCGGGATGGGGCGACCCGATGAACGTGGTACCGGCCCGCTTTGCCGAATACAACAGCATGACCTCCTCAGGGGCTGCCGTTGATTTGGGCAGCCGGAGAACAAGCTACTCGAAAGATGGAAACACCGTTACGTTGAATCCCGTTTTGACAGACGATGAAGCTGCCCGCTATACACCGGACAACGTTGTGGGAGGCGACGATGCCTGGCAACCCCGTTTGTTTACCGAACAGGCTGCTGCTCCGGTTCTTTCCGGATCGGACCGGATCCTTACCTGGAACGACAGTCCCTATGTTCTGTGCTGGGCCGTTTGCATCGACGGCAAATTTGTGGAATTTGTGACCGCCAATCGATACGAAATTCCCGACGGGGAGTCCGAAGATGCGATCTATACCGTTCGGGCTGCCAACGAAATGGGCGGCCTGGGCGAACCATCGAACGGGTATTCGGTTTCGGGTAAGGGGAATCAGGTGAGAGACCCCAAACAAAAAGCACAATTGGTCGGACAGGCTTTCTACAGCATCGACGGACGAAGATTGCCTTCGCCGGATACCCATCGGGGTATTGTCATTATCCGATCGGTTTATTCCAACGGAACGGTCGAGACAAAAAAGATCTGGAAGTAATGATAATATTGGGCGTCCGTATAACCCTTTTTCATGCGGATGAAACAAGCCCAAAGCACACTGCTCTTACAACAAAATGATTATCATCCACGGCAAGTTCCATGTGGGCCATTCGAAAGATCAACGTGAAACGTTTTGATCCGATAGGCTATCTGCAACTTAAACAAGACAAACAAAAAAAGAGAGCCCGCTGGCTCTCTTATCCCTATTTTGTTCACGTATCGTATCGAGTATATCCCAGTCTTTCAAATTTAACGCAAAGCCAGTTTGTTTTCAGGCACATACAATTGATCTTCACCTACAAATTGGCGATAAGAAGTGTATCCAACAAATTCGCCTTTCGAATTGGTTGTAGGAAGAATAATCTGAAGATAACCTAC
>DAIMEA010000014.1:0-22822 GCA_036725585.1 Prolixibacteraceae bacterium
TCTTTCAGGGGGAGGGGTTGGTTGGCGGCTTCGCCGCCAACCAACCCCTCCCCCTAATATCAATTATATGAATATGAACGTCATTGCGAGCGTAGCGAAGCAATCTTCTCACTCTTTTCATTTTAACCGGACAGTAGTGATTTTTTTTCAATTTTTCAACAAATTTTGTTCCTGGTTTCTTGACTTTTATCATCGTACCGGCTAATTTGGCTGTTTATGACATACGATCAAAAACTATCCATCAAACAGTGGGCTGTTGAGGACCGCCCGCGTGAAAAAATGCGAAAACTGGGCTTTTCTGCCCTTAGCGATGCCGAACTGATCGCCATCCTGATTGGATCGGGGAACCTGGGCGAAACGGCTGTTGAGCTATCCCGCCGGATTTTAAACGATGCAAACAACAACCTCGACCGGCTCGGCAAAAACTCGGTCGATGCCCTGATGCGCTACAAGGGCATAGGCGAGGCGAAAGCCATCAACATTCTGGCTGCACTCGAACTGGCCCGGAGGAGGCAACTCCAGGGTAGTGGTGCCATTGTCCGGATCGAAAGCAGCCGCGATGCTTTCGACCTGTTAAAAGCCGAGCTTTCGCACCTTGGCCACGAAGAGTTCTGGGTTGTTTACCTCGACCGGTCGAACAAGGTTATCGACAAAGTGAAAATCAGTCAGGGCGGGATCAGCGGAACCGTTATCGACGTGCGGATCATTTTGAAAAATGCCGTCGAAAAACTGGCCTCTTCCCTTATCCTCGCCCATAATCATCCCAGCGGAAACAGGAAACCCAGTGATAGCGATCTCGACATTACCCGGAAAACCGCTTCGGCCTCAAAATTGCTCGATATAAGCCTGCTCGATCATATCATTGTCGCTGGCGACTGCTATACAAGTTTCGCCGACGAAGGTATTATAAACTGAAAATAGTTGTACTTTTACAGCAAGAATTGCTGGTTATGGTGAACGTTTTTACCGGGGAAGTGACACCAAGGAAGGAGTATGCTTTCCGTCTTCTGTTTGAAATCATTTTAAACGATGTGGTTGAATTTCATTCCGATCGGGAGCAATACCTTTGCTCCAACGGTCCGAAAATCAATTATTCGGGTGAACGCGATTTGCCCGGGCTGAGCATACAACCGCATGGCTTGCTTTCCGAAACGCACGTCCAGTTTTATCCGGCCGACCTGCTGGAATGGGAAGGCGAAAAGGCCCTGTTCGGGATTAACGACTCCGATCTGCCCTTCGATGTTTTCGCCGCTGCTTTTTTCCTGTCCACCCGCTACGAAGAATATCTGCCCGGGAAGCGCGACCGGCATCAGCGCTTTATGGCCCGGAACAGCCTGGCCGTACAGAACCATTTCATCGAGAAGCCCCTTATCAACATTTGGGCGTTCAAATTGGCCGACCTGCTCGAGCAACAAGCCCCCGGTTATCGTTTCCAACGCCCGGTTTTCCGCTATATCCCCACCTTCGATATCGACAATGCCTGGGCTTTTAAAAACAAAGGCTTTGTTCGGATTTCCGGCTCTTTGTTCCGGGATTTAGCCGCAGGACGCTGGAAACTTTTTCGCAAACGTTTGTCGGTCGTTTTTCGATTCGATAAAGATCCGTACGATAACTATGATTTTCTCCTGGAGTCCCTGAAAAAAAGTCAGTTAGAACCGATTTTCTTCTTTCTTCTCCAAAACAAAGGAAAACACGACCGAAGCCTTCCACACCATAATTCCAGTTACCGTCGGCTGATTTTGCGACTGGCAAAACAGGGCAAAGTGGGCATGCATCCTTCGTATAACTCCAACAAAAATCCCCGACTGATCAAAAAGGAAAAGGACCGGCTTGAGAACATCATTGGACGAAAAGTAAAAAGAAGCCGCCAACACTACCTGAAATTAACCATGCCCAAAACCTACCGGCGGCTGATCCAGCAGGGTATCGAAAAGGATTATACCATGGGCTATGCATCCCGTCCCGGTTTCCGGGCCAGCATTTGCACACCCTATCCCTTTTTCGACCTGTTGGACAACCAAATCACTTCGCTTAAAATTTATCCCTTTCAGGTCATGGATGTCACCTTGCTGAATTACCGAAACTTACGAGCGCTCGATGCCATCGCGAAAATCCGGACGTTGTTGAAGCAAACGGCTGAAGTGGGCGGTACCTTTATCAGCCTGTGGCACAACGAGTCGTTGAGCGATGAAGGCCATTGGGCAGGTTGGCGCACTGTATATACCGAAATGATCCAAATGGCTGTTGAACTCAGAAATGGACAAAACCATCCGACTCATCCATAACAACGATATTGATCTGCAACGTTGGGATCGACAGATCGAAAACGCGGGCAATTCACGGATTTATGCGCTCAGCTGGTATCTCGACATCCTGCATCCCGACTGGCATGGATTGGTTTACGGCGATTACAGCTACCTGATGCCGCTTGTATTTTCCAGAAAATGGGGTATCGGGTATGCCTATCAGCCCTTGTTTGCCCAGCAACACGGGATTTACCCGTCGCCACCTCCCGAAATCGCCCAACGTTTTACCACCTTTTTGAAAGATCGATTCCGCTTCTTCGAACTATCGTTCAATTCCGGGAATACGATCGAAGACCCAGACCTGTCGGTCACCCCCTTTTGCAATTACCTGCTTCCCCTGGCACCTGGTTATACCGACCTGAAGCGCCGATTCACCACGAATTGCATCCGGAACATCCGTAGGGGCAGAGAGCAAAATACGGTACACACCTTTATCTCGCCCGATGAATACCTGAAATTCAAACAACGATTCGGGAAAAAAACTCCTTCGATCGATGCGGAAACAGCGCTGAAGAAGATTTTGCACCACGCAGGCGAACGAAATGCCTGCTCGCTTTACGGAGCTTATTCAAAACAAAATGAACTCACCGGGGCCGCTGTTTTTCTGCATCATAGCCAGCGGTATACCTATCTCAATTCTGTATCCTCACCGGAAGGAATGGAAAATAGATCGATGTTTGCCCTAATCGATACCTTTATCCAAACGCACGCCGGCGAAGATTCCCTGCTCGATTTCGAAGGTTCGAACATCGACGGCATCGCCCGGTTTTTTGCCGGTTTTGGCGCACAACCCGAAACGTACCCCCATGTTCGTCTTAACCGCCTGCCCTGGCCTTTAACCTTGTTTAAAAAATGAACACGGCCGTCCGAAACCTGATTGCTTTTACCGGAAGCCTGTTTCCGCTCCGGGTGATCCGTGGGAAAAAAACCTACCCGCCTTTTCTCCCTTTTTATCATACCGTAAACGATAAAAAACCCGAATATATCGACCAGTACGTAGTGCGAACAGAAAAGACCTTCGAGCGGGAACTCGATTATCTGCTTCGGCATTACCGGGCCGTCGATCTGAAAACCTGCATCGAAAAACCTTCCAACCGCCAGTTTCACCTTTCGTTCGACGACGGTCTGCGGGAATGTTCCTCGGTAATTGCCCCCATCCTGATCCGGAAAGGTATTCCGGCCACCTTCTTTGTATGTCCCGAATTTGTCGACAACCGGCAGTTGTTCCATCGCTTTAAGGAAAGCCTGCAAAAGAGGGTTATTGATTTCTCCACCTCAACAGAAGGGGATTCCGAAACATTGTTTGCCGATTACCTGCGCAAGCAAAGGCCCTTTATGAGCACCGAAGAAATCCAGAATTTGGGTGCACGAGGCTTCCTGATTGGTGCCCACAGCCTCGACCATCCCGGTTTTGCCGAAATAAGCGAAGAGGAACAATACCGCCAGGTGAAAGAGAGCATGGATTGGGTGAACCGTGTGGCAGCTCCTTCCTTCCGGGTTTTCTCCTTTCCGTTTACCGACGTTGGCGTTCAAGCCTCCCTGTTTGAAAAACTCAACAAGGACCGGATTACGGATGCCACTTTCGGTACCGCCGGATTGAAACACGATGCGGCCCATCGCCATTTTCAGAGGATACCCATGGAGCGGAAACAAAATTGGGGTGCACGAAAAGTCGTCCACTTCGAATATTTCTATTATTTTGTGCGTTCGTTGGCAGGAAAAAATACGGTAACCCGTTAAATGCGAGTACATGGAATTCTTTTTGCATCTCTTGCTGAATCATTTAGGAAAATATTCCCATCTCCCCGCTTTTTTCATCGGAGAGAAGGAGTATTCCTATTTGGATTTGAAAATGCGGATTTCGTCGATTCAGTCGATGCTTTGGGAATACAACGACCAGCAATACTTTGGGGTAGTAACCCGCAATTCCATCGATACCTTTGCCACCATTTTTGCCCTATGGCTGTCGGGAAAAACCATGGTTCCGGTGGGTACCAAAATACCCCGGCAACGCAACGAATACATCCTAGAACGAGCGGGCATCCGGGTTCTTTTCGATGCTTCGGACGAGCCGCTTTTGTTCCCGGGTATCAAAACCCTGTGCCCATCGAACATGGACGACAGAAATGTCGATCCGGTATGTGTCGACGTACCCGGCGAAACCGACTTGTATGTGCTTTTTACCAGTGGAAGCACCGGTTATCCGAAGGGAGTTCGTATTACCCGTGATAATTTTCAAGCATATCTGGAAGCCTTTTTTGCCTGTGGATATGCCTTTTCCCCCTCCGATCGTTGCCTCGAAGTGTTCGATCTCACGTTTGATGCTTCCGTACAATGCTATACGTTTCCCCTTTTGGTCGGGGCTTCGGTGTTTACCTTACCCGATAGCGGCATCCGCTTTTTGTCCATCCTGAAAATTTTGCAGGAACAAAACATCACCTTTGTAAAAATGACTCCTTCGGTTATTTTTTATCTTCAACCCTATTTTGGCCGTATTCACCTGCCCCATCTTCGGTATTGTCTCTTTGGCGCCGAGGCTTTTCCGGCTGCATTGGTTGGCAAATGGCAAAATTGCATTCCCCGAGCCGAAATTCATAACGTGTATGGCCCAACCGAAGCAACCATTAATTGCAGCATGTACCCGTGGAAACGCGACAGCGAAAACAAAGTACGAAACGGGATTGCTTCGATCGGAAAGCCTTATCGACGCATGCATGCCATTGTTTGTGACGAAAAGCAACGGGAAACTGCCCGGGGTACCGCCGGCGAATTGTGCTTTTCGGGGCCCCAAATCACGCCCGGCTACCTGAACGATCCGGAAAACAACCAAAGGGCCTTCTTCTATCGCGATGAAGACGGAAAACGCCGGCGTTATTATCGCACCGGCGACCTGGCCATTCAGGACGAAGAGGGCGATTTGTACTACATCGGGCGCATCGACGCGCAGGTACAAATTGAAGGGCACCGGGTGGAACTGGGTGAAATCGAACACCATGCCCACCAGTTTACCGGGTCGAAATGCATTGCCCTGGCAGCCGGGCAACCGCTTTCCCTTTACCTTTTCGTCGAATCCGACACCTCGTCGGGAACAGAAGAATTGTACCGGCACCTGAGGAAAAAAATACCGCCGTACATGATCCCGGCAAAAATGCTCTTTATCCCGCAAATTCCCTTGCTTGTAAGCGGGAAAACCGACCGGCAAAAACTTTTTAGTCTGATTGAACCATGCGAACATCCATCCTCCGAAACCTGATCGAACTGTACCGGATTGCCGCCCTTCATTTGGGAATACCCTATGGCAGTAGTTTCGGGCTCGACTGGGTGCGGAACGAGCCAGCATGCTGGCCGTCTTCGTCGGTGGGAATGCCCGATGAACGCAATCTTCCGGAGCTGGTTCGGCTGATGGATTCCGGCGAATTGCCGCCCTTCCTGATTGTACCCGGTTTGCCCGGCGAAGCAACGATACTGTTTTTCCGCCGGCAGGGTATTCGTGAAATCCTCCGCTGGGAAGGCATGTATCTCGAACCGGAAATCTATGAGCGTCCGGCTTCCTTGCCCGAGCAGTACGAAGTTCGTCCGCCTTTGGGTCCGTCGATGCTGAACGACTGGAGGGACATTGTACAGAAGGTGATGCTTACGAATAAGGAATTTCCAACCCGCCTGCTCGAACAATGTGCCAGCGATCCCCGTATCGATCTGCTATGTGGCTTTTGCAACGGCCGGCCTGTTTCGACGGGAATGGCCTACCGGAACGAAACGGTGGCCGGGCTCTATTTTATCGCCACCCTGCCCGAATTTCAGGGGAAAGGTTATGCCAAAGCATTGGTAGCCCGTTTTATTGAGGACTGTTTTTCATCGGGAATACGGGAAATTGTGTTGCATGCTTCCGGTGAAGGGGAAAAACTATATCGAAGACTCGGCTTTGTTCCCGATGGAACCCTCCATACGTTCTGGAAACTGGGTAAATATTAACAACATGAATGAGGAAGTGAATAATAAAGTACGGGACATCGTTGCCGATGTTCTGCAAAAGAAGCCCGGGGATCTGAATCTCTCGTTGCGTTCGCGCGATGTGGAGGGATGGGATTCGTTGCGCCACGTGATGATTATTGCTGCGGTGGAAGATGCTTTCGGAATCGAGATCGGGCTCGACGAACTTATGGCCATAGAAAGTATTGGCGACCTGTGCCAGGTTGTTGAAAACCATCAAAAGTGATCTTTTGGAAATGCTGCTTCGGAAAATTACCATAGCCCAACTGGAATCCTTTGTTCGTTCCGAAGAATACCGGACGATGAACGAGCTACCCATTACACCTCTTCGGGCGTTGAGTCAGGCGAACAACCCGAAAGCACGGCCCGACGATGTGGTTTTAACCCTGGCTATGAGTGAAGAGGGAGAGTTGCTGGGCTATGTTGGCGCTTTGCCCGATTGGGCCGGTAGTATCCGGTGTGCCTGGAATTCCTGCTGGAGGGTGAAAGAAGGCGCCCCCGCCGAAGTATCGATGAAACTGCTTTATTCCTTTCTGAACGACTGGGACCGGAAAATACTCCTGGCCGATATGACCCCCCATACCCACAAACTGATCCAACAACTCCGGATCTGCACCCACCGTTCCCTGCACGGAATCCGATGCTTTTACCGGCTAAATCTGGCCAGACGTTTGGGCAAAAAATTTCGGAACCGGATACTGCGAAACCTTGCGGGCGGAGCAGGAACGATTGTCGACGGGCTGCTTTCGCTTTTTGTATGCATTGCGATCCCGAAGAAAAGAGTTTCCGGTATTTGCATCGAAGAAATTCCCTGTCCCACACCCGAACTCGATTCCTTTATCAGCCGGCACAATACCCATCAACCGGCGAAACGCCTTTCGGCCGATTTCCGGTGGATGCGCGAATACCCCTGGATAAGCGACCGTGAGGAAGAAAAAACCGGGATGGAGGGAAGGTACTATTTTTCCTGGTTTACCGAGCGCTTCGAGACACACTGGATCCGATTCGCCGCCCATGCCGAAACCGTAGCTTTATTGGGCTACACCCTTCGCGACGACATCCTGAATGTACGTTATCTGTACGCTGCAAACGACACGATCCCCAACATTGGCCGTTTTCTTCTGCAACAGATTCGGACCGACCGCTTGTTGTCGTCTGTCATTACCTATCACCCCGGGTTGACGGCTTATCTCCAATCGCGGAAAAATTTCCTGTTTTGCAGAAAAATAACCCGTCTGACTGCTCTTTCCAAAAAGCTATGTTCCCCCGATGAGGCCGAATCCTTTATCCTTCAGTCTGGCGATGGCGACTGCATGTTCACCTGAAAAAAGATTCCGGAAATATTTTCTATACATTTTTTTGGCCAGCCCCAATGTTTCCTTCATTTTTTATACCTTAACCGCTCTGGAATTGTTTTCATTCCGGAACGTACATTTTTCGGTTCATCCATGAATACGGGACGAAACATCGGACAAGGTATCGTTTCCTTTCTGCTGAAAGGGAGGAAATACCGTTGCAATCTTTGCGGATCGACATTCCGTATTTTACAAAGAGACAAGTATCAGCAAAGGGAAAATGCCCGTTGCCCGCGGTGTCAGTCCGATGAGTCGATGCGAACGCTCTGGTTTTACCTGACGAACGAAATTCTGGGCCGGAAAAACAAAAACCGCTTTCTCTTTGTGGGGAACGAATCGATTCTGACGCGGAAACTGAAGGAAAGCCCGCTTGTTTTCGAGTACTGCGATCCAGCCTATTTTCACGCTCCGGGCAGCGACGATTTCGATCGTCTTCCCGGGAATGTTTTCGACGTGGTCATCCTTCATCAGGTTTTGCAGTATATCCCCGACGATCAGCTTGTGTTTTCGGAGCTGAGAAGAATCCTTCGCCCGGGAGGGATTGCCCTGATCCAAACCCTGATCCATCCCGATATGGACCGCACCTACGAGAACATCTCGAATCCCGACGACATCGACCGGCTAAAAGCGCATTACGAACCGGGTGTTTTGCGAATATATGGGACAAATTTTTCTAAACACCTCGCCCGCTCGGGCTTCGAAATCGAGACCGTCGATTATGCCGAACAATTGGGAACCGCTGCCCGAAACTACTACCGTCTGGGTATGGGGCCCCGTGAAATGATCTATAAATGCAAAAAGAACATAAACCAAAGCACATGGAAATCGTAAATCTGGGAAGCCAACATTCCGTTTTCAATCAGTTTATTGCCGAGATCCGGGATCAGAAGGTTCAACAGGATGCACTCCGCTTTCGCCGAAACATCGAACGGATCGGGGAAATCTTTGCGTACGAAATCAGCCGGCGACTGAGCTATTCCGAGCAGGAAATTGTTACTCCGCTTGGGACTGCCCGGGTAGCGGTTCCCGATCGATACCCGGTGCTGGCCACCATCTTACGAGCCGGTTTGCCTCTTCACCAGGGCCTGCTGAACTATTTCGACAAAAGCGGAAACGCGTTTATATCGGCCTACCGGAAGTACATCGATGCAAACGAATTCATCATCAAGTCGGAATACATTACTTCCCCATCACTCGACGGAAAGGTAGTTATCCTTTCCGATCCGATGCTGGCCACGGGCTCATCGCTTGAAATCAGTTACCTGGCCCTGCTGCAAAAAGGAACCCCGGAGCATGTGCATCTGGTTTCCATCATCGCCAGTAGGGCAGGGATCGACTATGTTGTAAAGCACCTTCCACACGATCGTTGCACCCTTTGGATCGGGGCCGTTGACGCGCATCTCGACGAAAAGGCCTACATTGTGCCCGGACTGGGCGATGCAGGCGATCTGGCCTATGGCGAAAAACTCGATGAGCATTGAAATACGAAAAAGCTCCCTTCATCTTTAAACATAAGTACGTTTTTTTCGTTTTACTTCGTAGAAAAAAATGCACACGATATGGATTTTGATCTTATTGTAATAGGCAGCGGCCCGGGCGGATACGTGGCTGCCATCCGGGCTTCACAGCTGGGAATGAAGGTGGGCGTTGTTGAAAAGGAAAACATCGGTGGGGTATGCCTGAACTGGGGTTGTATCCCTACCAAATCGCTCCTAAAAAGTGCCCAGGCGTATGAGTATGCCCTCCATGCCGAAAGCTACGGGGTGAACATTTCCGGCGAGGTGAAACCTGATTTTTCGAAAATGATCCGACGAAGTCGCGAAGTGGCCGAAGGGATGAGCAAAGGCGTTCAATTCCTGTTCAAAAAGAATAAAATTACCATTATTAACGGCTTTGGAAAACTTAAGGCCCCCGGTGTAGTGGAGGTTAGCGGATCCGACGGCGAAAGCACGCTGGTAAAAGCCCCCCATATTATCCTGGCCACCGGCGCCCGCTCGAAAGAATTACCCAACCTGAAGCAGGACGGGAAAAAAATCATTGGGTACCGAACGGCCATGACCCTCGAAAAACAGCCCCAATCGATGGTGGTAGTGGGCTCGGGAGCCATTGGCAGCGAGTTTGCCTACTTCTACAACAGTATGGGTACCCGGGTTACCCTGGTTGAATTTATGCCCGAGGTTGTACCCAACGAGGACGAAGAAGTGTCGAAGGCTCTGGCCCGCTCGTTTAAAAAAGCCGGCATGAGCGTGTTGCTCAACTCATCGGTTGAGAAAGTCGATACCTCCGGTGACAATTGCGTGGTAACCATCAAAACACCCAAGGGGCACGAAACTCTTGAAACGGAAGTGGTCCTTTCGGCTGTGGGCATCAGCCCCAATACCGAGGGCATTGGTTTGGAGGAAACGGGTGTCCGGCTGGAAAACGGGAAAGTGGCCGTCGATGCATACTACCGCACCAACATACCCGGCATTTATGCAATCGGCGACATTGTTGGCGGGCCGGCCCTGGCCCATGTGGCCTCGGCCGAAGGCATCGTATGTGTCGAAAAAATCGCCGGGCGCGACCCCTCGCCGGTCGATTACACGAACATCCCCGGATGTACCTACACCCAGCCCGAAGTATCGTCGGTAGGGCTTACTGAAGCCAAAGCACGTGAAGCCGGTTACGAGGTACGGGTTGGGAAATTTCCCTACACTGCCTCGGGGAAAGCCAGTGCTTCGGGACAGAAGGACGGTTTTGTCAAGCTGGTTTTTGATGCAAAATACGGTGAATTGCTCGGCGCCCACATGATCGGGGGCAATGTAACCGAAATGATTTCGGAATTGGTGGTTGCACGAAAGCTTGAGATTACCGGGCACGAACTGCTGAAGACCATCCATCCGCATCCCACCATGAGCGAGGCCATTATGGAAGCAGCCGCAGCCGCCTACGGCGAGGTGATCCATTTGTAGTTTCTCCCATTTTTTGTCTGCTGCATTCATTGGAAAATGGCTTGAAAGAATAAGAGGAGCCATTACTGTCCGGTTAAATCAACAGATTGACCACTCGTTTTCTACTTCCCCGGACAACAAGGAAAGCGAACAGCAAAAGAGCAGTTTGCCACGTTCGCATAAATAGCTATTTTTGCGCCCATCGATCGTAGAAACTCAAATACAAGCATTTTTTCATGAACAGAATTATCGTAACCCTCCTGCTTTTGGCAGGATTATCCTTGTTTTCAAAGGCACAAAACCTGCCCGCACCTTCCATTATCCTTTCCAAAATGGAACTTGCCAATCAATATTTCATGGCCAAGTGGCCCGACCCGGGCAAAAACATTGTGACCGATAAAACCCGCCCCAGTAATTTATGGACGAGGGCAACCTATTACGAAGGACTGATGGCCATGTATGCCCTTACGAAAGATACCGTTCTGTATCAATATGCGCTCGACTGGGCCGTAAGCCACGACTGGAAACCTACATACGGAAGTTTAACCACCCGGGATGGCGACCACCAGTGTTGTGGGCAAACCTATATTGAACTTTACCAACTTGATCCTTCACCAGAGAAAATAGCTCCTATTACCACCACAATCGACAACATGGTTAACAGCACAAAATCCGACGACTGGTCGTGGATTGACGCCATACAAATGTCGATGCCTGTATTTGCAAAGCTGGGCGTGGTCCACAACGATCAAAAGTACTTTGATAAAATGTACGACCTGTACCACTATACAAAAACCCAACACGGCACCAATGGCCTGTATAACCCGGTCGACGGTTTGTGGTGGCGCGACAAGGATTTCGATCCGCCCTACACAACGCCCAACGGGAAAAGCTGTTACTGGGGAAGGGGGAACGGATGGGTTTATGCTGCACTGGTGCGGGTGTTGGATGTGATCCCCGAAACGGAAGCTCATTATCAGGAGTATCTTGACGATTATCGGGAAATGTCGGCAGCCATTATCAACTGCCAGCGCGAAGATGGTTTCTGGAACCCCAGCATGGTCGACCCGGACGACTTTGGCGGCAAGGAAACTTCGGGAACAGGTTTCTTTGTCTACGGACTGGCATGGGGTATTAATAACCACCTACTCGACAGTATTACGTATATGCCGGCAGTTAATAAAGGTTGGAATGGCCTACAGAACGACGCATTGCACGACAACGGATTTTTGGGCTGGGTGCAGGGCACCGGCAAGCAACCCTCCGACGGGCAACCGCTTTCGTACAACAAGGTGCCCAACTTTGAAGATTTTGGCCTGGGCGCATTTTTGCTGGCCGGCAGCGAAACGTATAAACTGGCCTTGAAGTCGCCTTCGTCGGCAGTTGAAACGGCTCAAATTGAACGTAAAATATATATTTCCGGGGGATACGCTCTTCATTTTTCACTTGAGGAAACAGCAACAGTACATGTTGAAATGATGGACCTTAATGGCCGGGTTATCCGCCGTTTTACGAATCCGACTTTGTATCGTCCCGGAAATCATCAGATTGATTTGCGAACCACGGGATTAAGGAGTGGTATATACCTTGTAAACACTGTGATTGGAAAGACATCGCATGTTTTGAGAATCAAAATTTGATTTTTCTTCCGAAAGAAGCGTCTTACTGCCTTGTTTTGGCATTTGCTATTGTTCCTTTTTTTATCTTAACGCACTTTCAAACAGCAGCGTTGCTGTCCCCAATCAACCACCACGAGGCATAGTCCCCTGGGCAGGACGAGATGTGGAAAACGGATTTCCTTTTGCCCATCCAATTGGAATGAGGTCCGGACGTGTCTTTTCCCACTCCGGTCAAACAGGTAAAGTTGCCCTTCGCCCGAGAGTGCTTGCTTGTTTTGCAGCAACAGGCCAATCCCGGATGGATCCCGAAGGGCTTTCCACCCATTTGAGTAGCTGTTCATTAAGTTTGCTTCGGTGCGTTTCGAAAAGCGGATCCAGTTCAGGTTAAACTGGCCCGAAACCACCTGAAGCCGGAGTACACTTTTCCCGGCTGGCAAGTGTATGTTTTCCGATAATGTTTTCCAGTTTTGCCAACCCCCTGTAGCTCCAAGGGTAAAGGCATGCAGCGTTAATTCCGTATCGTCGCGATACAGCAAGGCTTTGATCCTTCCGTTAACCTGGCTGGCCATCCGGTATTCAAGCATATAATCGGCTTCTGTTTCGCTATACAGAAGATAATCGGCATAATCGCCCGCATCGGCATAGCCCAGGTTCTCGCCACCCCCGGTATCGGTGCAGGTCTCGGTTTGAAAGCCCGAATTGAAGGCAAAATCTTCGGCTTCGATCCGGGCGGGCAGCACCACGTAATCGGGGGCAAGGTTTTCGACCGGCTTCATCGAGAAGTTCGGATAGGGTTCGTTGTTGGGCGAAATGAGGGAAATTCCGGAATAGGAAAGATAGACCCGGTCGGAGCGGATTAACTCCCGGTTGAAGCGAAGAATGAGCAGTTCTTCTTTCCCTTCCACAAACCCGATATCGGAAATGGTATACGCTTGCCCGTTTACGGTCAGTTCGAATTCGTCGGTGCGGGGCTGGGTCAAAGCCCCCAGGCCGAGGTTGGTGACTACATAAATCTGTTGCCCTGTTTCGTCGGTTTTGAGCTCGAAGATTTGGGGTGGAATTTCGCTTAAGGCAACCGGATTGCTGCATTCGATGAAATTGATGTTGAATCCGGCTGCATCGATGCAAAGTTTCAGTTGGTGCGTGCCTTTTTCGAGAATCACTCCGTCGACGGAGTGGGTGGCCCAGTTGTACCAGCCGCCGGTTGCGGGTAAATTTTGGACCTGGGTGATGGCATTCCCGTCGATCTCGAGGTGGTATTTGCCCGATGCGCTGTTGGCCGCGTAACGGATGGAACAGGTATAACCGGCGCTTGAATCAACGTCGACGGTGTAGAGGAGCCATTCGCCGGCATTGGTCCAGCCTACACTGTTACCGTTTGAAACAGCGTCGGTGCAGGCTTCCAGGTCGACACCATCGTTTCGGTAAGCCCAGCCGGTGTTCCAGGCCGTATACACATCGGTTGAAAACCGATAATCAGCAGAGTCCTGATCGAAGTAGGCATAGCCGTTCCCTCCAAGATCATAATCGGCAGCAAAAACGATTCCCGGCAGCCGGTTTTTTTTATACGGCCGGGGACTTTTGTCACCTTGTGCCTGACGAAACAGGGCATCCAACACATCGTAATGGATCGTGCAGTTTTCGAGGCGCATTCTGTCGGCCTGTTCGAGCAGCCATGCCCGTGCATTTTCTTCGGAGGGTTTGCTCCCACTATTGTTCCAGTAATTTAACAAACGCTGGTACCCTTCGGTCTTTGGAATGGTAACAGGACAGGTAACCGACCCGATTTTCTTATAGGGCCACCATGCCCAACCTATATTATTCGACTCAACCAAATTGATGGCGTTTGCAAACCAGGAATTTGCGTTTTCGCCTGCTTCGCCCAACCATACCGGAACATTATGTGTGTTGCGCAAATTCAACATCCACTCGATAGAACCCTCATCGTTATAAGTTGCGTACTTATGAAAGCTCAGAACCAGATTTGAATCAAATGAACGAGCGGCAGGCATGCCGTTGTAGCGGTTTCCCCAGCAATTTCCTTCGATAATGACCATATGATCGGGATCGACAGTCCGGATGGCCGCAATGATTTCCTTATACAGGTTCCAGAGCGCCGTATTTTGGTTGCAACTGCAACCGTTTTCGTTTCCGGCATTGTCGATATCCCAGTTGGGTTCGTTGATCAGGTCGTAGCCGCCAATCCAGGGTTCACCGGCATAACGTTCGGCCAGTTTTTGCCAAAGGGCTACTGTTTTACGCCGGTTTTCGGCGCTTTCCCAAAGCGAGGGCTTTGTAGGGTCGTAGTCCGAGATGGCGGCATCCTTTCCCTGGCCCCCGGGCGCGGAATGCAGGTCGAGGATGAGATAGATTTCGTTGTCGCCGCACCATTCAAGAAGCGCATCGATCATTTCAAAACCCTTTGCAAGCCAGGTATCCTGACCGGCTACGGGTTCATTTTCAATGGGAAGAGTGAATAATTTGTAATGCATGGGAAGCCGGATGGAATTAAAGCCCCAGGCAGCCATCGAATCGATATCGGCTTTGGTACAATAGTTTTCGAGCCAGGCTTCGTAAAACTGTGCTTTCCCCTCAGGACCCGCCACGGCTTCGATCGCTGCTTCAATTTCGTGTTGCGGGTTGGCAAAATCGGAGGTCTCGAGCATGTACCCTTCCTGCAGCATCCAGCCTCCCAGGCCCATACCCCGCAACAGTACGGGTTCGCCGTTGCCGGAAACGATGTTTTGCCCTTCGGTATGCAAAAAACCGGTTTGGCCCTGTACGGTTGCCATCCCGGCAAACAGTAAGGGGATGAATACGTGAAAGCGAAAAGAAAGCACTATGCGATAAAATTTTTTGTTGTTTGTTTTCATTCGTTAATCCAAAGGTTTCAGGTTGAAAGCGTACAGGTTCATGCCACCTTTAACGATAACGACTTTCAGGGTGTTTTGTCCTTGTTGAAGGGCGATGGCCCCTACCGGGATTTCGGCCCGGGTTTCGAAGCTACCCGTCGGTGGCAGCGCTAAGCTGAGCGAATCGCCGTTCCCGGTTTCCATAAGAAGCATGGAGCCTGCTTCGGGAGCAGAATACGTTACCGTTACCATGGAATTGCAGCCCTCCCGGGCGTTCAACGTATAATGCAACCATTCGCCGTCTTCGGTCCAGCCCACAAAAAAAGAAGGGCATTCTCCGTTTTGTTCCCCGATATCGACACCGTCGTTCCGGTAACTGTGGCCCCTGTTCCAGGCCAAATGCCTTTGGGTCGATACGCGATAATTGGCGGTGTCGGTGTCGAAATACGCAAAACCATGGGCGCCCAGGTCGTAATCGGTGGCAAGAAGGGTTCCGGGGACTTCATTCGCGGCAAAGGGCCGGGGTGTTTTGTCCCCCTGTGCCTGGCGGAACATCGCATCGATTACATCGTAATGGATGATACAGTTTTCCAGTTTCATTTGTTCGGCCTGTTCCATCAGCCAGGCAACTGCCTGAAGGGTATCGGGACGGGGCACATTTCCCCGCCAGTACTGAAGCAGTTTTTCCCAGCCTTCGGTTTTTGGGATGGTAATGGTGCCGGTAACCGAGCCGATCTTTTTAAACGGCCACCAGGCCCAGCCAATCCCGTTTTGTTCCACCAAGGCAATCGCGTTGGTAAACCAGGTGTTTGAATTTTCGCCCGACTCGCCCAGCCAAACCGGAACCTGGTACTGCTCCCGCATGTCGAGTACCCATTGAATCGATTCCAAATTATTGAAATTCCAATATTTATGAAAGCTGATCACTATGTTCTCCCCAAACGACCGGATATCGGGTACCCCCTTGTAATTGTTTCCCCAGCAATTCCCTTCGATCATGATGATGTGATTTGGATCGACTTCCCGGACCGACCGGATCAATTTTTCGTAAAACGACCACAAAAGTTCATTCTCGGTGCAGTCGCATCCGTTCTTGTTCCCGGCCTGGTCGAAGTCCCAGTTGGGTTCGTTGATCAGATCGTAGCCCCCAATCCAGGGTTCACGGGCATACCGTTGGGCTAATGTACGCCACAGGGCAATCGTTTTTCGCTGGTTTTCTTCGCTTTCCCATAGCGAAGGCTTGGATTCGTCGTAATCGGAGATGTTGGCATCCTTTCCTTGGCCGCCCGGCGCTGCATGCAGATCGAGAATCAGGTATACCTGGTTGGCAGCACACCATTCGAGCAGGGAATCCACCATGGTGAAACCGGTATCGAGCCAGGTGTCTTTTCCGGCTACCGGTTCTTCTTCAATCGGGAGGGTGAAGAGGTTGTAGTGCATGGGCAGGCGTAGCGAATTGAAGCCCCACGATGCCATACGGTCGATATCGTCCCGTGTGCAGTAATTTTTTCGCCAGGCCTTGTAAAATGTTTCTGTAGCTTCTTCGCCCACCAGGTCGGCAATACTTTGCCGGATGGCATGCTGGGGTCCGGCAAAAGAGGCTGTCTGGAGCATATACCCCTCCTGAAGCATCCAGCCTCCAAAGCCCATGCCCCTAAGAATGACTTCGTTTCCCTTTCCATCAATTATTTTTCCTCCTTCGGTGTGAAGAAACCCGGCCTGTGGTTTACAACCCGAAAGGAAAGACAAAAGAAGAAGGCCATACATTAACTTTTTCATCCGTACTATTTTAGAATTATCCTTGTTTCCCGGAAAAATACCTGCATTTGGGCTGAAGCCTATTATTTATGGGTGCATGCATTTTTTCTTTCCCGGGTTCAATTCAATAGAAAATTTAGACCCGGCACTGCAAAATTTATGGGTGCAATGCCTGGTATACCCGCACATAATCCACTTCCATGGACACAGGAAAAATGGAATCGTTCACGCCCATCAATCCGCCCCAGTCTCCTCCTACAGCTACGTTGAGCAGTAGGTGAAAGGGTTGGTCAAAAGGCCATACAGCCGGGTCGTCGGCCTCTTTGGCGAATGTAAAATACAGGGAATCGTCGACAAAGGCATGTATCGACACCGAATCCCATTCGAGCGCGTACACGTGGAAGGTTTCCCGGTTATCGGCCACCTGCATCGTATTGTTCCGCTGGGTCTGTATCGCGTGGTTGTATCGTTCGGTGTGAACCGAAGCCACTATGGCAAAGGGATCGTAGCCCACATTTTCCATGATGTCGATCTCTCCGCTTCGGGGCCATCCTCCGTATTTCCAGTCGGTGGGCAACATCCAGATCGCCGGCCATAAGCCCCGCCCCTCAGGCAATTTGGCCCGGATTTCAAATCGTCCGTACAGCCAATCGCCTTTTCCTTTGGTTATCAGACGGGCCGAAGTATATTCCGCTCCTTCGTACGGTTCTTTGTCCGCCGTAATTTTCAGACTCCCTTCCGATACCCGGGCATTTGCTTCTCTTTCAACAGTATAATATTGAAGCTCATGATTGCCCCATCCCCAGGCATTTCCTACGGTATCGTAACTCCAAAGGGCAGGATCGGGCAGACCGTCGGTATCGAACTCGTCGCTCCAGACCAGCCGGAAGCGTTCGGGTTCTTTATCCTTACTCCGGTTTGTACAGGTTATCAGCAACATGATGGCAATCAGGGCAAGGATCGTTCCATTGGTAATAAAAAACCATTTCGATTTCATCGTTTCAAATTTAGGTTCGATTTTCAGAATTCTTTTTTATTCTGATGTTGATTTGTTTGATTTTTCCTTCTCTGCTGAATACCGAATGACTGTGTTCGGGATTGAGGGTTAATCCCTTGATGGTGAACCGATCGTTTGTCTCGTTGAAAAGAACCGTACACGACGCTGAATCGCCGGGGAGAATCAGGATCGGAGTGCCGCAAAAAGTGAAAGCATGAAATGGTTTTGCGTCTCCTGGAATTTCGATTGGGTAGTGTTGGCGGAACACGTGCAACGAACCGGGCGAATTTTGTTCGGGATCCCCTTCCGTTTTACATATTCCGTTTTCAAAACGGATGCAGCCGTTTTCGACTTCCAGTCCCAGTTCGATCCATCGCGAAAGCAGGTCTTCCTTTACCTGGCCGGTCATACCCGGCTGCTGAACACCGCCCATCGATGGTGTGTGTGAATAGGGATCCGTAGGAAATGCACCGTATTCGGCGGGTGTTTTATGGCTTCCGATCCCTTCCCGAATCTCGAAATAATGGTCGCGCAAACGTCGGGTTTCTTCCTGTCGGGAAGGATTTTTTCGGGTTTCCCGAATATTTTCGCCCACAGCCAAAAGGAGCTTCGACACCATGTGCCAGTATATGCATCCCAGGCCTTCGTATTTATAAAAGGAGCCCGAACGGCCGGTGAATGACTGGTGGTCAAAAACCGATTCATAAATGTCCAGGATGGCTTTACGTTCGGCTTCCACTCCTTCGTGGTATTTTTGAGGTAGTTCCGACAGTTTTTCATCCAGTGCAAGGGCATTGTTGATATCGCCCTGAAAATGAACAGAACCATCGACACCGGAAACAACAATGTGCGGGTTCCCGTCGTTCAGTAAGGTTTGAAGCAGGGATGAGCGTTGGATATCTTCGGGCCGGATCCGGTTTTTTTCAAGGAAGAGGGGCAGGGAGCGATCGGGGTAAAGAAGGTACGAACGTTGATCGGGCCGGTAAAGAGCACTGTTGCGTAAGCGGTCGAGCAATTCGGGGGCTTCTCCCTCGTTCAGGTAACCTGAGCCCAGAACAGCCACCTGGCCTTCGAGCATTTCGGGAAGTCGGCGCAGCTTTATTTCCTCCGGGTAAAATGCCAGCAGGTTATACGCATGGAACAGTCCATCGGGGCGTTTGTTCCAGGCAATGCTATGGTCGAGGTATTGCTGTACAAGGGAAAGGAAAGAAAGAAGCCGGACTTTCGTAAGTTGTTTCTTTTCGCCGGAACGTGTTCTGTATACCTTTTCCCGGTAACGACTTCCGGCGGTGCCCAGCAGATCGAGGAAGGATTTTCTCTGACGATCGGTGAATTCATCCTGTAAGAGGGGCGCATGGTCCTGCAGAATCGTTTCGAAGGCACCGAAAAATTCTTCCAATTCCGCCTGGAGGAGCCAATGGTTCTTTGCGGTTTTTTCATAAAGGCCGACGAGAAAATGAACATACCTGCGCAGGTAATACACGGTAACCATCGATGCGCCAAAACCGACCAGCGCATTATTGGCATCGTTCCATTCGGGTCGCTGGGTGTTCATCCAGATACCCGCTCCGGGAACAAAATGGCTGAGCTTCGAGAGCAAGGGGATAAGTATTTTTTCCGTGAAATTGACGTTCAGGGGCCTTCCTCCCGAAAGCACGAGTTTGCCATCGGCGCCCAGATTCCGCGTTCTTTTTTCGATGGCTTCGTTCTTTGCTGCATCGAAAAGGATGGTATCGCGGGGATTTTGGAGCAAGTCGGGATACGATTTCTGTTCATACGGCACATCGGCAAACGTAAAAAGGGCCTGATCCGTCCATTTTTCGAGCTTCCCGGGGAAAAAGCGTTCGGAGAGTTCGAGCAATCGGACGAGATAAATGGTCTGGTGATCGCCCCAATACCCGATGTTTGCCCAGGGATCCGAAGGATCGGGTAATTCCCAATCGATTCCGTCGCGGGTGATGCGATAGGGATTGTAGCCATCGATGGTGGAAGCATTCAGAAAGCGGGTGATCATTCCCTGCACAAACAGCGGATACGACATGGCCAGGGCCTCCCAGTTCTGAAAAATATCGCGCCAGTTTCCCTGGTAATTGAGAGAAGGCGAACCATCGTTGTTTTTGAGTTTGATATCGAAAAGGTTCCAGGGCCGGCTCGGATCGCCATGCCGCCGGCTGAACATCAGGGGCAGATATTCGAGCGTGAGACGGACCAGATCGGCATCGGCCGCCTCTTCGCTTTTTTTGAGCAGATCGGGATAAACAATTTCTCCGGGTAGTTGATTGAGCCAGGTTTCGAAGCGGGCTGCCAGGGGTTGGTTGCTATGCCGTATGTGTTGCCTGAAATCGTCGCGTTGGATGAAATATGCGCGGGCAGGTATTCCCCCGCGCATGATGTTGAATAGCGTGTTGGAAAAATGACGTTGTTCGTCGCGGGGATCACCCGCTACCTGAAGCCCGTCGGCTTTTGCTACAAGCGACACGAGACCGGCCGTTCCCCTTTGAATTTCCGCTTCCAAAACCAGAGCCGGATCCCATCCGCTTCCGGTTTCCTTCAGAAGTTTCGTGATGGAAGGAGCGTCGCAGGCAACATCAGCTACCAGATACCATTCGGCCTCCTCGTTATTCCCAAGGCTGCGTTCGTCGTAAACCAGGTAGGCGCCCCGGGTTCCCCGTGTTTCGTTTTCTGCCTCGACCGTTTCGCCCCGGGAAAAACGCTCCGTTTGCCGGTTCGACAGAAGGATGGTCGGATGGTTCAAACCCGTGCTCCATACAATGTTGGCTTTCAGTGCCTCAGAGGGTTCCGCCTTGTCGACGGGAATGGAACTCAGGCGATAAAGGGCTAAACGGCTGTCCGCAACCCGTTCGCATTTTTTGTATGCATCGACCAGGGTGCTGAATATGCCCTGCATGTTCCGGTTCACGCCCCAGGGAAGCAGATTCTGCAAACCATCGATCCATTTCAGCATACAGGCTTCGCCGTGATTGATCATCGTACTTTTCCGAATCCAGCCGTAACGCTCGCTGCCTGCCCACTGGTATCGGAAGGTCAATTCAAGATCGTGGTTGATTTCTTCAAAAAGAACAATGTTTCCCGGAGTGTTTTTGTACAGGTTTCGTTCGGTCCGGTACAGGCCGTTCCAACGTTCGGAAAAAGGTTCCCACATCTGGGTTTTTCCCTTGCGCACGGCTTGAACCCATGTTCGGCTCCCGCTTATTCCGGCGGAATCGTGAATTTTATCGTCGGTATAGTAGGGGAAAAGGGCTTGCCCGGGATTTCGCCGGCCTGCCGTCAAACTGCCGGTTGACGAAAGGAACATCCAAAGATCGGTATCGCTGACGATGGTCATGAAAAAGGGCAGCATCTGATCGTAATGACCTATTTTCATATACCGTTCGCCCATAATTTCGACGAATGTCCCGACAGGTTCTTCCCGACGATGGTTCAGAATCTGCCTGCCTGCATAAAGTTTCTCTTGCATCCCTGTTCTTGGTTAAACCTTACTCTTGCGTTGTTCGTACATATTTTATCCCGGTTCCTGTGATCGATATTCAATCGCTTGTTGGTCAAGAAAAAGATGAAGGAGCTTATTCTTTCACAAAAAACGGAAAATTGGCTGTAGCCGAATGATCGAGCCCGTCGTTTACATACACAAACAAACGGTAGGCGCCGGGTACGGTGGGTGCAGAAAAGGTCATTTCTGCTTTACCATCGGCACGGAAGAGCGTTTCCGGCCTATTTTCGTGGTCTCCGCCCCATTTCAGGTCGGTGCTTTCGGGCATGAGTTCCCAGTGGTAGAACAGGGAGTCGTTTTCGTAGTCGCGGGCTGACGCAAAGGCCTGAAACGATTCTCCGGGCTTTATATATACCTGATCGTAGATTTTTTTTCCGTTCAGACGGAGTGAGTCGAGCGTCGGGCAACGATTTTCGGGCCATTCACCCGTCCAGATTTTATGCATGGCATCGACGGTTTCGGTCGCTTGTCCGTTTTCGAGGAACATTCCGTACCAAGTTGGGGTTCGTTCTTGTTTTTGCCCCCAAAGAAAGGCATACGAACCCATGCATTTTTGCGAATCGGCCGCGATGGCCATTTCGTAACGGCGCAGGTAGGCCTGCTGTTTTTCCTGGCTGGTTTGTTCCACGGCAGCGCCCCATTCGGTGGGGGGCACTTCCCAATGGCCGGTCGCTCCCCATTCGGTAACTACGTAAGGACCGTTGTATCCGGCATCGGCCAGTCGTTTGGGAAGGTTTTCGATATCGGCATACATCTGAATACAGATAAAGTCGAGTTCGGGACAATGCTCTCTGAAATAGTCGATTTCGTTTTTGCCAATCCCGGCCAGCATGGTTGTGGCGGGGTGGTTGGGATCGACTTCGTGGATCATTTTCGCGATATCGTTCACGGCATCCCACACCTTCATGTTTTTGGCACCAAGATTAAGCTCGTTACCGATTCCCCAGGCAAGCAGGGCAGGATGGTCTTTGTATTTCATTACTTCCAGTTTCAGTTTCTCGTACTGGGCTTTAACGGCGGCTTCGTCGTTATAATCGAAACCGTGCCGTTCGCGGTACACATCGAGCCCCAGCATGACCATGAGCCCGTTTTGGTGGGCCCGGTCGAGGACTTCCTGACCGGTTTGCTGCCCGTTGTCGGTGCGCCAGGTGCGAAATGAGTTGGCTCCGTGTTCGGCCAGTTTTTCAATCGCACCGAATTCGCATCCGGCTCCCAGGATATAAAACTCCTTCCCGTTTACATGAAGGCGGTAGGTTCCTTCTTTTTCCACAACTTTCACTTTAGCGGGTCGTTCAGTGGGATTACAAGCTGCGACCGTCAGTCCGATCAACAGGAATTGCAGGATCTGTTTCATCATGTTATGCTTTTTTTGATTGTTTCGATTTGACCAGGATTGCTTCGAGTTCTTCGAGCGATTTGCCTTTGGTTTCGGGCAGAACGATCAGGACAAAAATCAGCCCGATAAGTCCGAATGCCCCAAATATCAGGAAAGTGCCGGAATTGC
>DAIMEA010000015.1:0-21799 GCA_036725585.1 Prolixibacteraceae bacterium
CTCTCATTCGACAGCGATCTGAACACCATTTACGGAGCCTTTTTCGACCACCAGGGGGAAACACCCGGGCTGGGAGCGGAAATTAAAACGCGACTCTTTCAGGAGCCGTTTACCGGAAAACAAATCAACGACAGCGAGGGAAAATTTGTCTCCATCACGGTGGCCAAAAAAGCAGAAAAAGCGCCGGAACAACACCGGGTGGATGCCATCTCCGGGGGAACAATTACCAGTAAAGGATTGCAGGATATGCTGTACAACGACCTCCGGAATTATCTGGAATTCTTCAACAAGAAAAAATTATAGGATATGAGTGAAAAAGATGCACTGTTTTCAAAGAAGAATCTTGCCCTGCTAACCAATCCACTGGGCTCGTCGAATCCCATTACCGTTCAGGTGCTGGGAATTTGCTCGGCACTGGCGGTTACCGCACAGATGAAACCCGCCATTGTAATGGCCCTGTCGGTAACGATTGTCACCGCTTTGTCGAACCTGATTATATCACTCCTTCGAAATACCATTCCCAACCGGATCCGCATCATCGTCCAACTGGTTGTCATCGCCAGCCTGGTCATCATTGTCGATCAGATTCTGAAGGCCTTCGTGTACGATGTCAGCAAACAATTATCGGTATTTGTCGGGTTGATCATCACCAACTGCATCATTATGGGGCGGCTCGAAGCCTTTGCCCTGGCCAACAAACCCTGGCCCTCATTGCTCGACGGGCTGGGCAACGGAGCCGGATACGGCCTGATTCTGATCATTGTCGCTTTTTTCCGCGAATTGCTGGGATCCGGATCAATTATGGGTTTCAACCTGGTTGAAAAACTGGGCTTGCTGAAAATAGGCTATGAAAACAACGGACTCATGGTCCTCTCGCCTATGGCCCTGATCACCATTGGGATCATCATTTGGATTCATCGTTCCCGAAACCGGAGTTTAATTGAAGAAAAGTAACGCACCCTATAATCCTATTCAGAATGGAAAACATTGTCAATCTTTTTGTGAAGTCGGTCTTTATCGAAAACATGGTTTTCGCCTACTTCCTGGGTATGTGTTCCTACCTGGCTGTTTCAAAATCGGTAAAAACAGCCACCGGACTTGGGATTGCCGTCATTTTTGTATTGGGAATTACCCTTCCGGTTAACTACCTGCTCGAGAATTTTGTATTGAAAGAAGGGGCGTTACAGTGGTTGGGGCCCACCTTCGCCTCCGTCGACCTGAGCTTTCTCAGTTTCATCATGTTCATTGCCGTGATTGCTTCCATGGTACAACTGGTCGAAATGATTGTTGAAAAATTTGCCCCGGCCCTATATACCAGCCTGGGCATTTTCCTGCCCCTGATCGCCGTAAATTGTGCCATTTTGGGTGGCTCGCTGTTCATGCAGCAAAAACAATTCATCCATGTGGGCGAAGCCACGGTATACGGACTGGGTTCCGGATTGGGCTGGTTCCTGGCCATTGTCGGGATTGCCGCCATTCGGGAAAAGCTAAGCTACTCCCAAATACCCGCACCCTTACGCGGACTCGGTATCGCATTTATTATCACCGGATTAATGGGAATGGCCTTTATGGGATTCTCGGGAATCAAACTGTAACAGACAATTTAAACCATTGAAGATGATTTTTTTATCCATACAATCGACCATCATAATAACCAGCATTGTCTTTTTTCTGGTCGTCATTCTGCTGCTGGTCGGAATCCTGCTGTATGCAAAAAAGAAACTCACCCCGTCGGGGAGCGTCACCGTTGACATCAATGATGGGGAAAAAGTGCTTGAGGTAGAGCCCGGTTCCAGCTTGCTTTCCACCATGAGCAACAACGGCATTTTTCTCCCTTCGGCCTGCGGCGGGGGGGGAACCTGCGGTATGTGCAAATGCCAGGTTGTAGAAGGAGGAGGCTCCATCCTGCCAACCGAAACCGGTTTCTTCACCCGCAGGGAGCAGCAAAATAACTGGCGTCTGGGTTGCCAGGTTAAAGTAAGAGAGAACCTAAAGATTATGGTTCCGGAAGAAGTCATGGGCATTAAAAAGTGGGAATGCGAAGTGGTATCGAACCGGAATGTGGCCACCTTCATCAAGGAATTTGTGGTGAAACTGCCCGAGGGCGAACATCTCCACTTCAAATCAGGCGGTTATATTCAAATCGATGTTCCCAAATATACCTGTTCGTTTCGGGATTTCGATATCGATGAGAAATTTCGCGACGAGTGGAACAAGTACAAGCTTTGGAATCTGAGTATCAAAAATACCAGCGAAACGTACCGGGCCTATTCCATGGCCAACCATCCCGCAGAGGGGAACATCATTATGCTCAACATCCGGATTGCCACACCCCCCTGGGACCGGCAGAAGAATACATGGGCGAATGTTCCACCGGGAATCTGTTCTTCGTACATTTTTTCCCGTAAACCCGGCGATAAAGTGACCATTTCCGGGCCGTACGGAGAATTTTTCATTCAGGACACCCAAAACGAAATGCTGTATATTGGCGGTGGTGCCGGGATGGCCCCACTGCGTTCCCATCTCTTTCATTTATTCCACACCCTCAAATCGGGACGTAGAGTATCGTACTGGTACGGTGCACGTTCGGTGCGTGAAATCTTTTACGAAGATCACTTCCGGGCCATTGAAAAGCAATTTCCCAATTTCCGTTTTACCATTGCCCTCAGCGAGCCCCAACCCGAAGACAACTGGACGGGCCCGGTCGGCTTCATCCACCAGGTGATTTACGACGAATACCTGAAAAACCACGAAGCTCCCGAAGACATTGAATATTACATGTGTGGGCCCGGCCCCATGGTGAACGCAGTAAACAAAATGCTGTACGATCTGGGCGTGGAAAAGAAAAACATCTACTTCGACGACTTTGGAAATTAACTTTTTGTCGTCCCCATAAAAAATTGCAGAAGGCTGTCCCCAAAAGACAGCCTTTTTGTTGACCCACCAGAATTAAATAATAATCAATTTTTGATTAAATTTCCTTTAGATTTTTGTACATTGGCCAAAAAGAATACATCGACTAAACTCTATAAACATGGCAGCGCTGTTCCACTTCAAAAAAATATCGTACAGAATTAGTTTAATCATTATTTCAACAGAGTTTGTTGCTTTACTGGCATTGGGCATTTATTACATTAACCGGTTTACCCGGCAGGTGGATGAAAGCCTGGAACAAAAATTTCAAACACCCGCTTACCTGATGTCGAAAGGTTTGTTGCGGTACGAAACCACCGAAGACCAGACAACAATGGAAAACCTGGTGGGAGAAACCATCGAAGAGTGCCTGATCATTGGCGCCAACGGTAAAATTTATTTTTCGCTCAACAAGGATTACCTGGAAAAGAACCGCGACGAAGTGCCTGTACTGGCGGGCTACCCCGAACTTCAGCAGGAAATCAGCGAAT
Source organism: Prolixibacteraceae bacterium (assembly GCA_036725585.1). GTDB lineage: Bacteria > Bacteroidota > Bacteroidia > Bacteroidales > Prolixibacteraceae > DAIMEA01. The sequence continues at coordinate 3,405 of DAIMEA010000015.1, forward strand.
CGGTATTCCGGAATGTGGATCAAAACGGGAAAAGCTATTTTTTAACCATCAGTCCATTACGGCTTGAAGACGGGAAATTCCTGGGGCATCTTTTCATATACGCCCAAATGGACCGGCTCCAGAAACAAAAAACCGCCATCATTCTCATGTTTGCCATTGGCACCTTGCTGTGCCTCATCCTAACTTCTGCTGTCATTATTTTCTATTTCACCTTCAACTTCTCCAAAAAAATTAGGCTCGTGCTGCATCGTCTAACCGAAATCCAGAATGGAAAACTTTCACGAGAGATGCTCAAAGTCGACTCGGAAGATGAACTGGGATTGCTCAGCATGGCCATCAACAACCTGAGCATGAAACTGCGGGAAACCGTGAACCGGATCGCCTCGGGCGCCAACAAGGTTAACGGTAGCAGCAACCAGATCAGCCATATTTCGGTAAAAGTAGCCAGCGCGTCGATGCAACAGGCGACATCGGCCGAAGAAGTATCGTCGGCGGTGGAAGAAATGGCCGCCGTAATCCAGGATAGCAACCAGAACGCAAAACAAACCCAGGAAATCTCCGATAAAGCCGCAGAAGGCATCAAAGAGTTGGTTGAAAAAGAGGAAGAAAGCCTTCGGTATATCAAAGAAATATCAAAGAAGATTTCCCTGGTCAACGACATCGCATTCCAAACCAACATTCTTGCACTGAATGCAGCCGTTGAAGCAGCCCGTGCCGGGGAACAGGGCAAAGGTTTTGCCGTGGTTGCCGGAGAAGTACGACGACTGGCAGAAAGCAGCCGGATTGCAGCCGACGAAATCACCAAACTTTCTGCCAAATCGGTGAGCATCACCAAAAACACCCACGAATTCATGCTCAAACTGGCTCCCGAAATTGAAAAAACATCCCGCCTGGTAAACGAAATATCGGTGTCGAGCAACGAACTCAACAACGGCGCTTCGCAAATCAACAGCGCCATTCAGGAACTAAACCTGGTCATCCAGCAATACACCGCTACTGCTGAAGAAATGTCGCGAAATTCGGAGAACATGAAAAACGAAGCACTTGATCTGGAACAAAGCATTAAATTTTTCAAACTCGAAAACTAACTTTTTTTGCGTTCTTTTTTTTAACATGCGATACGTGCCCCTTTATAGGAAAACCCATCACCCGGAGGTGTTTTTTTTGAGAAGGACATACCGGGCCTTTCTCCTGGCAAAAAAAATTTTCTGCCATGTGGGATTTTTCCTGATTATACTGATGCTTTCGGCATGTTCCGGCCATGAAAATTCATCCTTAAACAACCGGCCCCTTCCCCCTTCGCCAAAAACAACCACCATTAATTTTATCGGGCACTGGCTGAACGAAGGCAAACGGGAAGCGCTGGTCCGAAATTTTGCCCGGGAATATGAATTTCAGAACCAACATATCCGTGTCAACCTTAAATTTCCGGAAGATATTTATTACACACGTGAAGACTTGCAAAGCAATCAGAAATTTGTGGCCGGTATTTTGAAGGAAGAAAATCCCGAATGGGACATTGTTCGGGTAAATGGCGAATACAAGGAAATATGGCAGCAAACAGGCGATCCCGACTGGCCGAGAAAATATCTGGTCGACTTCAGCGAAATTGAAGAATTCCGTGAGGGTACCCTGCCCGAATTACTTAGCCCTTCGGCAAAGGAATCCTGGAATGGAATCGTTCCCGGCCCCTCAATCGAAGGCCAGTTCTGGGCGCTCTGGTGCAACCGAAAAGTTGCTGAAAAACTTGGAATAACCATCAAACAATACGGCATGACCGTCGATGATTTTAAAAACTATCTGGCTACCGTATACCGGCACAACCAACAACATCCCAACGAGTACATTACCCCGGTTTATGAGTCGGTCGACTGGCCAACAACCATGGCCATCGGTGTGCAAATGTATGCCTCACTCCTCCCCGATCAGACAGAACTATTCAAAAAACGAATTACCCCTCAAAGACTTAATGCCTGGGAAAAAACATTGCAAACCCTTGAGGAGTTATCACAATACCAACCCTGTAATCCCCGCTGGAAGGAAGTGCACTGGGCAAACACCACCGCTTCGTTGCTAAACGGAGAATGCCTCTTTTATGTCAACGGATCGTGGATGTTTAACATCTGGCAGGGACTCGATGCAAGCAAAGTGATGGACTGCATGCCTGTTGAATTCCCCGGATTCTCCAAACTCCGGGTATACCCCGGTGGCTATATGGTTACCTGGGCTGTGTTAAAAAATGCCCCGCACAAAGAAGAAGCCATACGTTTTTTACTGGCCATGAACAAACCATCTATGGCCGAAATGTGGGTTCGTACCACCAAATGCCCCAGTGGAATAAAGGGGAACCTAACCGGCGTTTCGTTTGGAAACGATCATTTTGAAGATTTTTCCTACTACATCCAGAACCAATACAGTGGGAATACTTATCGCTACTACGAAACAAGCAGTTGGGTGTTGAACACGGAACACGAAGAAACCCCGATCTATTTCTTTGACGTTTTTAACGGCCAAATGTCGGCCCGCGAAGCCATGCAAAGAATTCGCCGAAGCATTGGACAATAATCCCAATTTCGTACTTTTGTGCCTTCTGATCCAATAATGTTTGCCCATGAACCGTTACCTCGCATTAACCGTATGGATGCTCCTGATCTTTTGTGGATGCAGAAATAATCCTGCCGCATATATTTCGAACGAAGGTTTTATCTATGGTACGGTGTACCATATTACGTACGAGAGCCCATCGGGTAAAGATTTTCAAAAAGATATGGATGCCGAGCTCCGCAGACTCGATGTTTCTCTTTCGACCTTTAACAAAGAATCGGTCCTTTCGAAAATCAACCACAACGAATCCGTTTCACCCGATGACCATTTCCGCAAGGTTTTTCAGAAATCAATGGAAATTTCGGAGCTTTCGGGTGGAGCATTCGATCCAACGGTTGCCCCACTGGTTAATGCCTGGGGCTTTGGATTCACACGGAAAGAATCGGTGACACCGGCACTGATTGATTCCATTCTTGAATTTGTAGGCTATCAAAAAATCCGAATAGAAAACGATCGGGTGGTCAAAGACGACTCGAGGATCATGCTTGATTTCAGCGCTATAGCTAAAGGGTATACGGTCGACCAAGCTGGTTTGCTGCTCGAAAACAAGGGCTGCAAAAACTACATGGTCGAAATTGGGGGCGAAGTTCGGGCGAAAGGTCTAAATCCCAACGGAGTGCCCTGGAGGATCGGGATTAACGAACCCAACGATGAGGAACCTCTGACCCCCGACCATCTTCAGGCCATTGTGTCCCTAACGGGTAAAGCCCTTGCCACTTCGGGCAATTACCGCAACTTTTATGTAGAGAACGGAAAGAAATACGCCCACACCATCGATCCCTTCACCGGATATCCGGTCGACCACAGTTTACTTAGCGCAACCGTTTTGGCCAACGACTGCATGACTGCCGATGCCCTGGCCACGGCCTGCATGGTTAAAGGCGTGGAAAAAGCCATGGAAATGGCTGCACATACGCAGGACATTGATTTTTTCCTGATCTATGCCGATTCGCTCGGTGAACATCAGGTAATCTACACCGATGGTTTTAACCGGTATTTGACCGAATAATCCATGGCATTGTTTTTGTTTTTCGTTCATTTCAAATAAATTTACATACTTGAAACCTCTTATTGGGTGTGTGGACATTATGAAGAAAAAAATCAACGTACTCATTCTCCTTATCGGAGTTGCCTCGTCGGTATTCGGACAGAGAGCCATTTCGATCCCTGCACCCCAGGGCGCATCATTTATTGAATCGCCCCTGATTGAAGCCGTCAGCTTTTTCCCCCTCGAACAGGAAAAAATCAACATGATCCTTCCCGAGATGGAGCTCCGGTATAGCAATAAGCATTATTTTATCCTCGATAATAAATATACACAATGCGTTTATCGATATAATGAAAATGGGGAACTGATAAACACCATTTGTGAGGTGAAAGATGAAAAAGACAAAATTCTGGCTACGCTGAATAATCCGGCCAGTTTTTCCATCGATCCTTTCCGGGAACAAGTGGAAATATACAATTTTCAAAAATCGACGGTCCAGCGTTTATCATTCGACGGAACCTTCATCGACGAGATTCCTTTCCCCATTCATCCGTCGGACTTTACCCGCGACAAGCAGGGTAATTACTGGATCTATAGCGGATGGAACCATCGCGACACGCAATACCGGCTCCTGATCGCCGACAAAAACGGGAAAGTCATCGACCGAAAAATGCGTTTGAATACCCGTTGTGTCACTACGTCCGGTTTTGCATTTTCGTATTATAAAGAGGATATTTTGCTGTGGGAGTCGCTCGGGAATCTGGCCTATTCCATCCGCGACAATACCCCGAAAGAGCGCTACCTGTTTTCCTTCGGAACCTTCAATCTTCCGCTTGATTTTCATATTACCGACCCACAGATCTCGTATCAACGCATGAATAATAACGGCTATTATTCGATCAAAAAATATCTCGAAAACGACCGGTTTGCCTATTTCTTTCTGAACTTCACCAACACTCCGCTTCTGCAAAAAGAAATGATCCACATCATCCACGATAAACAAGCCGACAAAATCCACATCCTGAACGAAAATTCCGGTATCGGTGCTTTCGACAAAGCCCATGCCCTGACCGAATCCGACGAATTGGTTTTTCTTATTTCCCCAAGAAAAATCCGACAGTTACTGAGTGGTGGTGTCGAATATGTACCCGATTCTTTTTACGGGCTAGACGAAGATCTAAGGGATGTCCGGCTCACCTGCGTTTTAAAGATCAAACTACGCTCGGAAAAAGAGCCGTCGGGGGAATAAAAGGGTCAGGCCTCCTCGTCGCGGATCAACTGGAGATTTTTAAACCGTTGTTCCCGTTCTGCATTTCGCTGTTCGACCTTGTCCCAGGTCTGGGCACAGGTTATTCCTTTCTTTTTCATGTTCCGGTTGCCGCCCACATGGGTATTCGGGAAACGGTGGTTGCGGTGAAAAAGAATCTGAACAGCGAGTCCCAGCAGAGCCAGAAGCAGCAATACCGCTGCAATGATCATCACTTTGAGTAGTTCCATAAAGGTAATCTGAAAGCGTAAAATTACATGTTTTTATCGGAATAGGAACAATTCAGCAGCCCTCCTGGTTTTTGTCAATCTGACGAAAATACTTCAGGAGCGAACGAAAATCGCTTTCCATTCGCCGGGTATCTTCCCCCATCGCCTTCAGTAAAAGCAAAGATTCGCCGGCCAGATCCTTCTTTGGAAAACCGTTTTGCGTGGCAAAATTCAACCATTTCAACACCACGAACGCATTAAATACGTGAAAAAAACGGGTAGAATAAACGGAAAAGGAAGCACAGTTCCGGTACAAATCGATCAAGTCGGAAAGGATGCCCTGCGACCGGCAAAAGGATTGAAAAATCCGGTTGGAAGATAGTTGGTGTAGTTTTCGTGTTTCCCCGGCCGCATACATCTTTTGTACATTCTGAAAAAACGGGGACAAAACACGAAACGCGTGAAACGGGAAGGTGACCCGGCATGCAGGATCGCCCTGAAGAATTCTTTTCAGGATAGGGCCTGTTCCGAAGGGAACCCGTTCCGAAATCCTCGACGAAGGGAAAACACATGTTGTGTTGATCTCGCCCAAATCGCCGTAAGGAAGAAGTTTCTGCAAGAAGTAAAAATCTTCACCGGCTTTTCGGCGGTTCATGCCGCCCTGAGCCACATAGGCCCCGGCCCTGACGGCGAAACACGATCCAAGTGAATAATGCGCATGGGGAAAGCCCGACAGCCTTAATGCATGACGATAATAGCGAAGGTAGAGCTCATAAGCAGCCATTGCCTCACCGGCCATCCCCTCGTCGAGGGGGTGTTCAAAATAAAGGGTTGCCCCAACCCGATCCGGCCGTTTGTCAAATGCCCGGTGTATTTCCTTCAGATAATTTTCTTCCACCCGGCAATCGGCGTCGAGCGAAACCAGGATCCCTTCGGGCCGGTCATACTGGTTAAAATGACCGATGGCCCAATCCATCCCGATTTTGCGGGCCCAGCCGGCACCAGCATGTTTCCGGGGCAAATCGGGTGCATAAACAACATGCAGGGTCAACCCCCGGGGAGCGTGAAGCATCCATTGCGACAGCTCCCGAATCGTTGTTTCATTTTGTGCAACTACCGATGGAACTTCATCTTCGGGGCTGTTAACCACGACCACAATACCAGCCGAAATTCCGGGAGAGGCACACCGGAACAACGTATCGATCACCGGTTCGATATCCGGCTCATTATAACAGGGAATCACCACAACCATATCCATGGGCAGCAAGTCGACGGGCTGGAATAAATACTTTCCCCTGTTCTTCTGAAGATAGGAATCGGCAAACGACATGAAGCGAAAATAAAAAAACCGCGGTGGATTTTCCGCGGTTTCTCATGGAATTTATTTGTTTTCTATTTTTTCGATGCAGCATAACGGGCATTTAATCCGTCGAGCACTGCCTTACTAATGTTGCATTGGGGCGCACCAATGATGATGTTTCCGTTGTTGCTGAAGATGTAGGTATACCCGTGTTTCCTGTTGTATTCCCGAACGTAGGCCACAATGCTGTCGGTAAGCTGCTTGTTAATGGCAGCCTCCATTTCGGCCAGTTTTGCCGACAATTCATAATCGAGTTGCTTCATTTCTTCCTCCTGGGCCAGGAGCCGGTCGCGTTCGCGTACGGCCCTTTCTTCGGTGAGAAAACCGCCCCTTTGGACTTTTTCCTGAAAGGCGATCGCTTTTTGTTCCAGGTCGCTCCGCTTGGCATTGAATTCGGTGTTGTATTGTTGTTGTTTGCTCATAAAATCGGCGTGAAGATCAATGGCCAACTGATAATTAACCAAAACAGAATCGGTTTGGAGAAAAGCAACTTTCAAATCCGAAGAAGCGGATTCATTTTTTGAATCGGGTTCCGATCCCGCTTTTCGAACCGGGGAAAAGAACAGAACAAGCAAGAACAGAGCCACAACCCCAACCAGGGAGAGGATGCTTAAATAGAGCGGTAATTTCTTCATTTCTAATCGTTTTTTTAAGTCAACGCAAAGATAGATTTTTATCGGAAAACTGAAACCCCAAATGAAAAATATTCAAATACCCCTAAGCCAAAAGTGCCAAAAATCATACAATACGGCTGATGAACATCATTCGCCCGGAAAAGGCTTCGGTGTAATTTTATGGCATCGAACGAAAATTGCGCACAATATGTTGAACAAAATCATTGCGGATACGCTGCCCTATTTGCCCAAAAAACTGGTTTGGATGTTTTCTAAAAAATACGTAGCCGGAGAACACATCGAAGAGGGAATATCGATTTCCCGGGAGCTAAACCGGCAGGGAATGTTGGTCACCGTCGATTTGCTGGGCGAATTCATAACCAACCTTGACGAAGCCCGGAAAAACAAAGAAGAATATCGCACAATTATCCAGCGCTTTTCGGACGATAACATCCGGGGAAATTTTTCGGTGAAGCCTACCAGTTTTGGTTTGCTCATCGACCCCGAAGAGTGTTACCGCCTGACCCGGGAAGTGGTTGATATGGCAGCCCGCCGGAAAAGCTTTGTCCGGATCGACATGGAGGATTCCCAGTGCACCCGTCTCGAAATAGACCTGTTCAAACGACTGCTAACCGAATATCCGCACAATGTCGGGTTGGTTTTGCAGGCATATTTGAAACGCACCCGGGCCGACATTGAGGAACTGGCTGATTTTGCCGAAAAAAAGGGATGCCCGCTCAATATTCGTCTATGCAAAGGTATTTACGTGGAGCCCGAGGAAATTGCCTGGCGCGATTTTCACCAGGTTCGGCATCACTATCTGAAGGACCTGGAATTACTGTTCCAAAGAAATGCTTATGTAGGCATTGCCACACACGATTCGTTCCTGGTTAGCGAGGCTCAAAGCATCATTCACGAACAACACCGTTCAAATGACTCCTATGAATTTCAGATGCTCTATGGCGTAACTCCCTCCCTGCGTGATTCGATCGTAACCGCAGGTCATTCCATGCGGATTTATGTGCCGTTTGGCAAGGACTGGTTTGGGTATTGTTCCCGGCGTTTGAAGGAAAATCCCAAAATGGTGTACGATATTCTTAAAGCGATTTTCATCCGGGGCTGAATCACTCTTTCATTTCACCCGGATCGTCGGGAGGATAGCGCTCCGGAAATTTCAGATGGGCAAGCCTTGAGGCACGTCCCGATTTTAAACCGGTAGCGACGGGTATGGACGAATCGGTATAATAATCACGAATAGTCAAGGCCAGGCATTTCCCCTGCTCCCGGTAATCGTCAGGTTCGATCCATCGGGGCGCATACCCGGCCCGTCCGTAGGTTAGTTCCAGTGTCATGGCCATCACTTCGTCGTGAAAATTCGCCCACCACCAGCTCTCGGGATAGGTTTTCGCAGCAAAACTGCTTCCCCCCTCTTCGGGCAGGGGCTCAACCCGGCCCTCGCCGGCATGCCCGGCAAATAAGCGAATAAAACGGACCTGTTTTTCCCATAGCGACGATTCGGCCAGGTTATAGCCCCGTGATGCGGGGCCAAAGTGCGGAAAGAAAAAAGTCCGGATATCGGGCTCGCTGTTCGATGCATGCAAATTCAGGGCAAGGGAAACCGGTGGACCCCCGTCGGTCATCAACGCCCGGGCTTTCTCGTGAACAAGCGCCACTTCGACAGGCACATCCCCGCTTAATGCAAGCGGATTATCTGCCTGAAAACACCACAAAACCTCGAGGTTCTCCGAGCGGGGTGTGGATCGGTAATTGCCGGCCACAACCCCGTCGACATTCTGCATCGGGAATATATAAAACTCAATCCCTGCCCGCATTTCCCGGGCTTCATCCGAATCCGACAAAACAAAAGCGATCAATCCTTCGAGCAAAAACGAGGGGGATGTTTCAGCCGGATGGGTGCGGGCATGCAAAAACACCCGCTTTTTCTCCCCGACAGGAACAGAAGGATCGGTGATTTTCAACAAATAAACGGGCCTGCCTTCCTGTGACGCCCCGACAGACTGAAGATCGACAAAGGGATTTCCCCTCAACGTTTCGAGATAATGCTCCAGATCGGTAAAGGTATAGGGGTAGATCCGGGCCATCCATACCGAAGGCTGGCTGAACTCAGCCTGGAGCGTCAGATCTCCGGAAATATCCTGATTTACCTCATCCTCGGGAAAATGTTCCCAGGCAACCCCGTCGCCGGAAAAAACCGGCACATAAAAATAAGGCCACCCCGAATTTTTCAGGGTGATTGTATGGGTTAGATTCACAGGTGCCCGATCCATTTTTACAAACCACCAACAGCGCCAACTATCGGGAAGATCGGGATTGTTGTTGTCGTCGGCCAGGAAAAAGTCCCACGAGGTCTTCCCGGTTTGAACGGCTTCGCCCATGCTTCCCGATTCAAAAAGATCGGTCACTTCCGTTTCCCATTCTGCAGGATCGTCGTCGCGGCAAGCCGGAAACAAAACCGTAGCGGCAAAAGCAAAAGCAAAAAGGGAAATCCCAGTTTTCATCGATGAAACAATTTTTACAGCAAATCGCTGGCCAGCTCGGCCAGGTAGCTTCGTTCCCCTTTAACCAGGTTGATGTGGGCAAACAATTCCTGCCCCTTCATTCGATCGGACAGGTAGGCCAGACCGTTCGACTGCTGGTCGAGGTATGGGGAGTCGATTTGGTGCAGGTCGCCGGTAAAAACCATTTTCGTGCCCTCTCCTGCCCGGGTAATGATGGTTTTCACCTCGTGGGGAGTCAGATTCTGCGCTTCGTCGATGATGAAATAGGAATTCGAGAGGCTTCTTCCCCGAATGTATGCCAGCGCCGCTATAACGAGACGCTCCTCCTTTTCCATTTCTTCGATGCGGGTGTATTCGACGCTTCGGGGATTGTAACAATGTTTGATCACCGTAAGGTTATCGAAAAGAGGTTGCATATACGGCCGTATTTTCTCGTCGGCATCGCCCGGTAAAAAACCGATGTCGCGATTACTAAGCGCTACAATGGGCCGTGCCAGAAGAATCTGGTCGTAAATATCGTTCTGAGCTATGGCTGCGGCCAGTGCCAGAAGGGTTTTGCCCGTGCCGGCCTTGCCCGTTACAGCCACCAGTTTAATTTCGGGATTCAACAGGGCATTCAACAGGAAGGTCTGTTCGGCATTCCGGGGCTTAATTCCATAGGCTGTTTTTTTATCCACCCGTTCGAAACGTTTGGCTCCCCCGTCGTAACGGACAAGCGCCGACGTATTGGCCCCTTTGAAAATGAAATAATCGTTGGCATCGGGTTCCTCCTCAAAACCACTTTCCGACAGGGGAAGATAGCGTTGCTCATAAATCCGGGCAACCAGCGAATCGTCGCACTTATCTCTCAGGGTAACCCCGCGATCGAAGATTTCCGTATTGGTCACCTTATCGTTTTTGTAATCCTCGGCATCGATCCCCAGCGATTTTGCCTTCATCCGCAGATTGATATCCTTGGTGATCAGCACAACTTTCTGTTTCGTATTGTTTTCCTTGATATACTCGGTTATGGCCAGTATGCGGTGGTCGGCAATATCTTCCCGAAACGAAGCTTTCAACCGATCGGAAAAACCTTTGCCCGTTTCGATTTTCAATTTCCCTTTTCCCGGCCCCAGGGAGAGCCCTCCGTTGAACAGGTCGTCCTTAACCAGGTCGTCGAGTAGGCGGACAAACTCCCGTGCCTGGTAATTCAGCTGGTCGCTTCCCCGTTTAAACTTATCCAGCTCTTCGAGCACCGTAATGGGAAGAACCACGTCGTTATCCTGAAAATTGAAAATGCATTGGTGGTCGTGAAGAATTACATTCGTGTCGATCACAAAAATCTTGGTTTTTTTTAAGGCCATAATTGCTTCCTCTTATATTTTTCCAAAACAACTTCCACACAATTCGCCTTACAATGTAACCATTTTCGTGCGAATGGTTGGTGAAGAAATTTTAAATTTGACGGTTTTTTAGTAACAAGGCCTTGTTCATAAAATGAATTACACCGAAGCTCTGGAATACCTGTACACCCAACTGCCCATGTATCAACGAATCGGGCCGGCTGCTTATAAGGACAATCTCGACAACACGCTGGAGCTCGACCAAATGTACCAGCGCCCCCATCGTTTTTACAAATGCATTCATGTGGCTGGCACCAACGGAAAAGGTTCGGTATCGCACATGCTGGCATCGGTTTTGCAGTGTGCGGGATACAAAACCGGTTTGTATACCTCCCCGCATCTGAAGGATTTTCGGGAGCGGATCCGCGTCAACGGAACGATGATCCCCGAAGAAGATGTTGCACGGTTTACGGGGGGATTTCTTCACAAAAATGAAAAAAAGGGATTAAAACCTTCCTTTTTTGAACTGACCGTTGCCATGGCTTTCGACTATTTCAAACAAAAGGCTGTCGACATTGCTGTTGTTGAGGTAGGCCTTGGCGGGCGCCTTGATTCTACCAATATAATTCGTCCCGTTCTTTCGGTCATCACCAACATTAGTTTCGACCACACCCAATTATTGGGCGACACGCTGGAAAAAATAGCTGCGGAAAAGGCAGGTATCATTAAAGAACGAGTGCCCGTTGTAATCGGGGAAAGCCATACGGCCACAGAGCCTGTATTTCGCGATATGGCCGCCCGGATACAAGCACCGGTTTTTTTTGCCGACCAGGATTTTCTGAATCGCACCACGGATTCCAACACACATACGATAAGCCATGGTTGCCATCTGCTGTTCAAAGATCTGAAAACCGATTTATCGGGTCCCTACCAGAGGGCCAATGTACTTACAGTAATTGCTGCCCTGGAACAGCTGCAAAAAGCCGGTATCACGCTGCCCGAAACAGCCCTGCGGGAAGGACTGGCCCATGTTGGGAAAAACACAGGACTGGCCGGGCGTTGGCAAAAACTGGGCGAAAACCCGACCATCATCTGCGACACAGCCCACAACGAAGCCGGGATAAAATGGGTTTCGGAACAGCTCGAAAAAGAAAAAGCCGAACAACTCCACATCATTTTTGGCGTTGTAAACGATAAAGAACTCGGGCCCATCCTAAAACATCTACCCACAAAAGCCCGTTATTATTTCACCCGGGCACGTATTGAGCGGGCCCTCGACGAACAAATTCTGAAAGAGAAAGCATCGGCATACGGACTAAGCGGCAAAGCCTATGCTTCGACAGAGGAAGCATGGGTCGCTGCAAAAGAACAGGCATCCGAAAAGGACCTGATCTTTATCGGGGGCAGCACTTTTGTGGTGGCCGAAGTAATTGATTATAAGCATGAGATTAAACGTCAGCCCAATTCATAAGTTCATTGCACAGGGCGAACATCAGCAGCAGGATTTCAAATTCTGCATCAGCGACTCACGGAAAATCGCACGCACCCTCGTAGCCTTTGCCAACACCGACGGTGGCCGGCTTCTGGTGGGGGTGAAGGATAATGGAAAAGTAAAGGGAGTGCAATCCGAAGAAGAAATTTACATGGTCGAAGCCGCAGCTGCACTTTATAGCAAGCCGAAGATCAAATTCACCTCCCAGGAATGGGATGTCGACGGAAAACTCGTTTTGGAAATATGGGTCGATAAAAGCCCCCAAAGGCCTCATTTTGCCGAAAACGACGAACGAAAATGGGTGGCCTACATTCGCCGAAACGATGAAAACATCATCGCCAACCCGGTATTGCTCAAAAAATGGAAACTCGAAAAAAGGAAAAGCGGGCTTCGTTTTTCGTACGACGAACCCCGGCAAAAACTGCTCGAATATTTGAGCGAACACGAAAGCATTTCTTTATCGAAGTTTTTGAAAATTGCACGAATTACGTCCACCCAGGCCGAAAATATTTTGGCCGAATTATTGTTCATTGAATGCCTCAGCGGTCACTTTGAACAGGACCCTGTTTATTACACGTTAAACAAAAATTTTGATATGAATTCGCTCCGGAAACCGGTATTATAAGCCTGAATACGTATTTTTGACCTTTATAAACACACACATCATGATCAAAAGATTTTCCAATTATCTCTTACTTTTTCTTTTTCTGGGACTTACAAATATCTTATGCGCCCAGGAAGAATACAAAACATTTGTCGTCGATAGCTTAAGCTTTACCTCCGATGATTATCGCCACGAAGTAACTTCGGTTGCAGAGCCCAGGCCCCATAAACGTCCCAAAAATGTGATCCTGATGATTGGCGACGGGATGGGGCTGACGCACATATTTGCCGGCATGGTGGCCAACGGAGGAAACCTCTACCTGAAAAATATTTCCAACATCGGCTTTATCACCACCCATTCGCACAATCGTTTTGTGACCGATTCCGGGGCCGGGGGAACCGCACTGGCCTGCGGGGTAAAAACCTATAACGGCGCTATTGGTGTCGATAAGGACACGCTTGCCGCTGAAAATATCCGCGAGAAGGCAGAGAAAAAAGGACGGGCAACCGGCGTTGTGTCCACCTCGGCTGTCACCCATGCCACGCCGGCTTCCTTTGTTGCCCACCAGCCCAGCCGGAATCGGTACGAAGCTATTGCCTCCGATTTTCTGAAAAGCAACATCGACCTGTTTATCGGTGGAGGGATGGATCATTTTAATAAGCGAAAGGATTCGGTCGACTTCGTACTTTCTCTTAAAGAAAAAGGGTACACCGTGTTAACCAGCATCGATGCGATTGAAAAAACCGAGGCGAAAAAAATGGCCGGATTTACTTCGTCGGGACACAATCCGGGAATGCTCGAAGGGAGGGGCAATATTCTTCCCCGGGCTACCCAAAGCGCCATCCGGCTGCTTAACCGGAACAAAAAAGGCTTTTTCCTGATGGTGGAAGGATCGCAGATCGACTGGGGCTCGCATGAAAATTTCACCGCATATCTGACAACCGAAGTACTTGATTTTGATCAGGCTATAGGTGAAGTTCTCAAATTTGCCGCCCGCGATGGAGAAACCCTTGTGGTGGTCACAGCCGACCATGAAACCGGGGGCTTTTCGGTTGAAAACGGGAGCTACGAAAAAGGAGATGTTTACGGGGATTTTACTTCCGACGACCACACCGGCACGCTGGTCCCGGTATATGCCTTTGGCCCCGGTTCGGAATATTTCCGCGGATTTCACGACAATACCGATATCCCGAAAATCATTGCCCGTCTGGCTGGCTGGTAACGGGACGACAACTTTTCAAGTTGCCGTTTTCCGGGACGACAACTTTTCAAGTTGTCGTGTTCAACTTAAAAAGTTGAACTCCCCAAGCTTCGCGGGACTGCAAGTTTTTAACTTGCAGCTGCTGTGTTCAATTTATAAAATTGAACTCCCTGGTTGTGTTCAATTTAAAAAATTGAACTCCCTGGTTGTGTTCAATTTAAAAAATTGAACTCCCGGCTCGAACAAACGTTCCCGGCCATTCCCGCGCGGTCGTTACCAACCCAGCCGAAACAGGGTTATTAACGATATAGCTCTCCACACGCACAAAGTGTCGGTCGTTCCGGATGGTTGTTTCAAAACTCTCGTGCTCCCATAATTCACCGCTCCGACCTTCGTTTATATTGATTTTTCGAGCCGAAAATCGTTTCACCGAATGTAGTATTTCCGGCAAATGAACCGCTTCCTCTGCCTCGTCCTTTTCAAAAACAGTAAGCAGCCAATGCAGATGGTTGGACATAATACACCATGCATGGGAAATGAGTCGCCTGCCTTCCCAAAACAACAGAGCTTCTTTCAGAACGGCCAGGTTTGCTTCTTTGACAAGGGAAACCGGGTGATGAGTTGCTTTGTGCAAAACTTTGTCGTAAGCCAGCCGGTATTTTCGCAGCGCGAAATAATAATCCTGTTGGGCTTTTTTCAGGGACTGCAAGTTTTTAACTTGCAGTTGTTGTCCGGGACTGCAACTTTGCAAGTTGCAGCTGTCTCCGGGACTGCAACTTTGCAAGTTGTAGCTGTCTCCGGGACTGCAACTTTTCAAGTTGCAGCTGTCTCCGGGACTGCAACTTTTCAAGTTGCAGTTGTCCAACTTGAAAAGTTGAACTCCCAAAAGCTGAACTCCCAAAAGTTGAACTCCCGGTTGCCTTCTGCCGTTCCCAATTCAGTTTGGCATTTGCCAGCCGCAACGAGTATTTTTCCATCGCTCTTTTAGGCATGGCTCCTTTTAACACACAGGTAAGCGAATAACATTGCCCGGGTTGCTGGAAGTGGGGCATTTTGCGGCGGTAGGATTCTTTGATCGTTTTCATTGTTTGGGGGATTAAATTCAGGCACTAAGGTAAGAAAACTCTTCGGGACGACAACTTTTCAAGTTGTCGTGTTCAACTTGGAAAGTTGAACTCCCTGGGGACGGCAACTTTGCAAGCTGTCGTGTTCAACTTGGAAAGTTGAACTCCCTGGGGACAACAACTTTTCAAGTTGTCGTGTTCAACTTAAAAAGTTGAACTCCCAAAAAGTTGAACTCCCTAAAGTTGAACTCCCTAGAAAAGCTTCACCAGTTCGCCACCGACCAGGTATAGGGCAAAACCCACCAAAAATGTTCCGCAAACGGCTATTAAAATACGATAGGTGCGATCGGTAAACAAGCGCCGTCCCCGGGCAACGGCAAAAGAAACCACTGTGTACCAGAGCAGGTCGCCGGCAATATGTCCCAGGTAAAAGAAAGCGATTCCCCAGAATCCAAACTTCTGGGAATGAACTATGTATCCTATACCAATAGTCGCCCACCAGATTATCCAGTAGGGATTGGCCAGGCTCATCAACACACCCGAAAGCAAAAGATTGCCCTTCCGCTCTACCGTTTTGTTCGGATCGACCGAGAGCGTGGGCAGGGATTGAAACATACCCCAGGCCATCCACAACATGATGGCACCTCCCACAAAGGCAACAAGGGTGAAAAAGATTTCGTTTTTGAACAAAGGCGCCAGTCCCAACATTAATCCCACCAGCAAGAGTAATTCGAGTAATGCGTGCCCGCCGATTAAAAGAGGACCGGCTACAGCGCCCCGCCGGGTCGATTCACTGATGGTAACGGTCAGGAGGGGGCCCGGCATCATTGCCCCCGACAAAGCCAATACCAACGAAGTAAAAAATATGGTGAACAGGGTCAGCACAACAGGGCCTCTTTGTTGGTGTCAAAAACGGTTTTGTCGGCAGCCGACCACAACAAATCGGCAAAGCGATTGATGGGCTGCCAGCGAATGGTATGGTGTTCGACCGGCGATGGATTTCCGGCATCGATGCGGCAAAGGAAGGGAATGAGCCGAATACTGATACGGGGATAATCGTAATTAATCGGTGTTAATTGTTTCAAAACAAGAATATCGACTTTCAATTCCTCCCAGATTTCACGGACGATGCACGCCTCGGGACTTTCTCCATCCTCCACTTTGCCCCCCGGAAATTCCCATTCGTAGGCATGTTCCGACCGGGGCCCTCTCTGGCAGGCAAGCAATTTTCCTTCTTTTATAATAATGGCGCAGGTTACATCAATTCGATTCATACACAATTCCTATTATTCCTTGGTTCACCTTACTCCTTTTTAAAACGCGAACAGGTCAAAAGTACAAATTCTCCGTCACCTGCAAAAACCATGAAATTTAAAATGTTTGTCGGTGAAGTGGAAAGTTTCTGTTATATTCGCAATGCAAAAAAAGGATTGCTTTCTTAAAGGCAATCTATGTAAAGGATTTGTAATCATAAATCTCAATCAATGACTTACAAAAAATTAAACATACTTTTGGGATGGTTTGTTTTTGCCATTGCCGCTGTTGTGTACCTTATGACCATGGAACCGACGGCCAGTTTCTGGGATTGCGGTGAGTTTATCACCACGGCCTTTAAACTCGAAGTGGGGCATCCCCCCGGGGCTCCGCTGTTCATGTTACTGGGGCGTTTTTTCACCCTTTTTGGCGACGAAACCCAGGCGGCCGTATTCATGAACATCCTTTCGGCTCTGGCGAGTGCCTTTACCATTTTGTTCCTTTTCTGGACCATCACCCATCTGACCAAACGACTTTTTTCTTCGGGCGATGAACTGAGTATGCCCGAAACCATTGCCGTTTTCGGCAGCGGTGTTGTGGGCGCCCTGGCCTATACTTTTTCCGACACTTTTTGGTTTTCTGCCGTCGAAGCGGAAGTATATGCAACCTCATCCCTGTTCACCGCTTTGGTTTTCTGGGCTATTCTGAAATGGGAAAACATTGCCGGAGAGAAACATGCCAACCGCTGGCTGATCCTGATTTGCTACCTGGCCGGGTTGTCGATTGGCATACACCTGCTGAACCTTTTGGCCATTCCTGCCATTGCGTTTATTTACTACTACAAAAAATACCCGGTTACAAACCGGGGGATATTCTTTGCCCTCGTGTTGTCGGCCATCCTGCTCGGAGCCATCTTGTATGTGATTATGCCCGGCGTGGTTGGACTGGCCGCGGTATTCGAACGAATTTTTGTAAACGGCGCCGGACTACCCTTGCATTCCGGTGTCTTTATTTACCTGGCGCTTCTGGTAGCCGGCATTGTTCTTGCCATCCGCTACACCCACAAAAAAGGAAAAGTATTGCTGAACACCTTAATTATTGGTATCACAGCCATCCTGATTGGTTTTTCCACCTACTTTATCATTCCCATCCGGTCGAACGCCAACCTGCCCATGGATCAAAACAGCCCAAACAATGTATTTGCCATGATGGCCTTCCTTAACCGGGAGCAATATGGCGATCGGCCCCTTTTCTTCGGACAGCATTATAATTCTCCCACCGACATGAAAGAGCAATCGGTTGTCGATAAAAAGGAATGGAGGGTTAAAGACGGGAAATACGTGGTAGCCAACATCCGATACAAACCCAAATACGATAAGGATTTCTGTACCTTCTTCCCGCGCATGTGGAGCAAAACCGACCCCAAGCATGCCGAAGAATACATCCGCTGGGGCAAGGTGAAAGGGCATAAAAAGACCTACCGGAATGCACAGGGAGAGAACGAAATCATTGCCAAACCCACGTTTGCCGAGAATATGCGTTTTTTCTTCCGGTACCAGATCAACTTCATGTACATCCGTTATTTCATGTGGAATTTTGCCGGCCGGCAGAACGACATCCAGGGGCACGGAAACATGGTTGACGGGAACTGGATCAGCGGGATCAAATATCTCGACGAAGCGCGGCTCGGGAACCAGGATAATTTACCCGACCACTTTGCCAACAATCCCGGAAGAAACCGATATTTTTTCCTGCCCCTGATCCTGGGAATACTGGGGATTGTTTTTCAATACCGGGCCGGGCAACAGGGAAAGCGCGATCTTTGGGTTGTCTTCCTGCTCTTCTTTTTAACGGGTGTGGCCATTGTCATTTACTTAAACCAGTACCCGCTCCAACC
>DAIMEA010000016.1:0-21747 GCA_036725585.1 Prolixibacteraceae bacterium
AACGCCCTACAAAAGCGGACGCAAAGAAAGAACTCCTTTTCTGATTTTGCAAACAATCAAACTACTTTTTTTCGTTTTTTTCTCAACAAACAGAAGGCCTGATCCTTACTATTTCGAAAATCGAAAAAAATGCCGAAAAACCAGTCCAGACCAGAGGATGCAAAACTAGGAATCTCCATCGGGATATAGCAAAACGGAATAGCTGCAAGCACTTTTTTATTCCATAAATCAGTATCCACTTAACAAAAAAACCGTACCTTCATGGCCGCAACGATCATCCATTTTCGTTGATGAATTCTTTCGGATCAGGAACAAAAATGACCATTTTGAAATTGCTTCAACATAGAAAAAATAAATTTAATCGAATCATTATGAAGAAGAACATGAAAATTATGCTTTCCGTTGCCGTCATTGCTTTTGGTTTGCTGGTGATGGCCAACAGCTGCAAAAAAGGAGGAATAGGTTATACATGCAGCGATCCGGAAGAAATTTGTGGCGAAGAATTTCAGGCCTGTTGCACCGCGGTTGACTGTTATTACCTCATGGGAACGAAAAAGTATCCCTGCAACGGAACCAATTGCGAAGATGCAGCCGAACAACTTGTCAACGATGCCTGTGGCTATGGTGTCGACCTGGAAGAACTGATGGTCAACAACAGCAAGGAAGAATTGCTCGAAGTAGTTCAGATGCTCCTCGAAACAAACGAAGAATGCATTGAATAGTATTCGAGCTTTCAACAAAATTTAAATACCATGATCGCACAATCATGGTATTTTTTTATCATTCTGCAAAAAAACAAAGGCAAGTCACGCAACGTAAGGCATGTTTGAACCATCTGGATGAAAAAGAAAACATGGACCGAAAGCTGCTGCTATGTATTCTGGGGTTGTTTCTTCTGGGATCCTGCGACGATCGTTTATCGGATAACAACGTCCCTTCATTTTCGCCGGGCGATACGATCCAGCTCCTGATGAAAGAAACCTTAACCGGCCCCGTTCCGGGAATGGCTTTAACTTTCGACTCGGTTCTGACCGACTCGAGATGCCCGAGCCAGGTAGTCTGTGTATGGGAAGGCGATGCTGCTGTTCAATTAGTGGTGAACTGGAACGACGAATGTGACACCCTTGTTTTGCACACACACGGCGGAAACCAAATGCCTTCGGCCGTCACCCTGAACGCGTATCGATATCAGTTGAACAAGCTGTCGCCTTATCCCGAAACGGTTGATCCGATTCCGCAATCAGCGTATAAATCAGAATTAATTATTGAAGCATTGTAGCCTTTACTCCCGAAAAAAGGATGCCCGGTACAAAGATTCCCGGGCATTTTCATTTAATTAACAGTATAGGGTAGTTATTCGTCGGCATTTCCGTCGATGGTTTCCAGCGTTCCATCGGGACGATAGTTCAACGCAACCACTTTCATGCTCCGCAACCATGTTTTTCCACCCGAGACCTTGCTGTCGTGATGAAACAGATACCATTTTCCGTTTACCGCACAAATGGAATGGTGGGTCGTCCATCCCACAACCGGCGTCATGATTACGCCCTGATAGGTAAAAGGACCATACGGATTGTCGCCAATGGCATAACACAACAAATGGGTATTTCCGGTTGAATACGAAAAATAATACTTCCCGTTGTATCGATGCATCCAGGCCGCTTCAAAAAAACGCCGGTTATGATCCCCCGCTTTGAGGGGATTTCCATAGGAATCGAGGATGACCAGATCGCGGGGTGTTTCGGCAAACTGGAGCAAATCATCCGTGAGCCGGGCAACTTTCGGGCAAAGTGCCGGTTCTTGGTCGGCAGGTTCTTGTCCGTTTATGTCGTACTGTCCGGTTCGCCAGCGTTGTAATTGTCCGCCCCAAATCCCACCAAAATACATATAATAACTTCCGTCGTCGTCCTGCAACACGGCCGGATCGATGCTGAAACTTCCTTTAATGGGTTCTGGTTCTGCCTGGAACGGTCCTTCGGGTTTATCCCCTACGGCCACACCTATGTGAAAGATATCCTGCTTGTCTTTTACGGGAAAATACAGGTAATACTTCCCGTCTTTTTCGGCAGCATCGGGAGCCCACATTTGCCGTCCTGCCCAGGGTACATCGTTTATATCGAGCGCAACGCCATGGTCGATAACTTCACCGTCGATCCCATCCATGGAAAAAACATGATAATCACGCATATCAAAATGATCGCCGTTATCGTTTTCGGGAATTCCGGATTCGATGTCGTGTGAAGGATAAATGTATATCCGTCCGTTGAAAACATGAGCAGATGGATCGGCGGTAAAGATGTTTTTTATCAGGTGTTTTGCTTTTTTTGCCATCGTATCAATTTTTGTGGTTTAACATGAATTATTGCATCGCCTCAACGGCCTTGTAGATTTCATCAACAATGGGTTTGGGTTGGTTTTGGCGGTCGAACAACAGCGGGTAATCCTTTCGCCCGGGAATCGGCCAGTTATTCCGCCAGGTTTGCTGGTCGTTCAGGCCCCACATCGTTACCCGGCTGATTTTGTCGGAATGGTTTAGAAATACTGTGAAGAATTCCATAAAACGGTTTGTCCAAGCCACCGAAGCCGAATCGGTCAAACTTTCGGGGTACGGATTAAACGCAGGATCGGCTGCCCTCCGGAAGGAAACATCGGCTGTAACCTGATCTTCGGGCCAGGGCAGTACCGTCATATCCATTTCCGTTATCATCACCTGCCCGAGTTCGGCGAATTTTTCAATCGCCTGCTCCGTTAATTCGGCCGTGGGAAATGTCATGGTCATATGTCCCTGCATCCCAATGCCATCAACCCGCAATCCCTGTTCTTGCAGCTTTTTAACCAGTTGGCAAATGGCATCCCGCTTGGCGGGTTTCATGGTATTGAAGTCGTTGTAGTATAACTCTGCATCAGGGTCGGCCTCATGGGCGAATTGAAAAGCCAGCGAGATGTACTCTTCGCCTATGATCTGAAGAAACTTGCTGTTTCGAAGCGATCCGTCTTCTTCAATGGCTTCGTTCACCACGTCCCAGCCGTGCACGCGCCCTTTGTATCGCCCCACCAGGGTATAAATGTGTTCCCTTATCCGGTCAATCAGTACTTCGCGGGAAACATCGTTCCCCTCGTCATCGGTAAAGAACCACCGGGGAGCCTGTGAGTGCCAAACCAGCGTATGCCCAATAATGAACATGTTGTGTTTTTCGCCAAAGGCAACAAAGCGATCGGCTGCATCAAAAGCAAAGACGCCTTTCTGGGGCTGTATTCTTTCGCTTTTCATGCAGTTTTCCGCCACAATCGAATTGAAATGCTTCACTATAATTTCCGTATCGCTCGAATCCGTTTCCAAAGCCTGCTGTTCATTCACGGCCACACCGATCAGAAATTTGCCGTTCAGCGCATTCTTCAATGCAGGTTCCTCTTTCGCCCCCGAAGAGCATGCGAATAAGAGGATACTAAGGACGAATACAGGAAGAATTTGTGCCTTCATTTTCTATTCTCCTTTCTATTCCGATCTGCGTTCCTTCAAATCTTTTTCAATCTGGACTTCCATCTTTTTGTTGATGACATAGAAAAACAGGAGTCCGGTTCCAATTAAAAACGGTATGGCGGGATACACGCTCACCAGCATTTTGGAAGCGGTTGCAACCGATTCGGGCTGGATGATTTCCTGCCCGGCAGCAACCGTTTCGACATTGATGTATCCATACAGTCCCAGAATCCAGGTTACCAAAGCCCCTCCTATGGACAAGCCGGCTTTCAATCCGACCATCATAGCCGAAAAAATAATGGCGGTAGCCCTCCGTTTGGTTTTCCATTCGGAATAATCGGCTACATCGGCAATCATGGCCCAAAGGATGGGTATGGTAATCCCATAGAATAATCCGTGAAGGATCTGAGAACCAAACATCAGAATAATGCTTTCGGGTTTAAAGAAATAAAATACCAATACAAAGAGTGCCGATACCATCAATCCGTATTTATACACATCGCGTTTCCCGTATTTATCGGCCAATTTTTTGGACAGGGAGATCCCAACAATCATAAAAATGATCCCGCCGGCATTAAACAAACCGAAGCCTGCCGAAACCGGATCGGAACCAAAAAAGTTGATTCCCATTGAAGAAAGTCCTTTGATTACGGGATTGATAAAACGGGACAGCGCGGTTTCGTCGACATAATTATTGAAATAATAGACATAGGCACCCCCCTTCATCGCCAGCGTAACAAAAACCAATATCGTCAAACTCAGCATAATGAGCCATGGTTTATTCTTCACCAGGTCGGACAGGTCTTCTTTTAAGGTCGACTTTTGTTCGGGTTTCGGAACGATCCGTTCTCTTGTGGTAAAGAAACTGATTAACAAAAGAACCGTGCCAATAATGGCCAACCAGGTCATTACGGCTTCGATCCCTGCAGCTTTATCTCCTTTACCTGCATATTCAATAATGGGCAACATGAATACCTGTACAAAAAACTGGGCAAACATTACCGCGACAAAACGATAGGAAGAAATGCTGTTGCGTTCGCCCATGTCGCCGGTAATAACACCGCTCAAGGCCGAATAGGGCAGGTTGTTTCCCGCATACAACAAAAGAAGGAGCGTGTAGGTAACCGCTGCATAAATTACTTTGCCCTTATAGGCAAAATGGGGGGTGGAAAAGGCCAGAAAAGCAACCACTCCCAGAGGAACTGCGGTATAGAGAATCCAGGGACGAAACTTACCCCACTTCGACTGGGTTCTGTCGGCCAGCGCCCCAATGATGGGATTGAACAGAAAAGCAGCAACCAGTCCTACCACGAGCATAACAATGGAGGCGTCGTTGTTTTTAAGTCCATAAATATCGGTATAGAAAAAAGCCAGATAGGTGATCAATGTTTGGAACACCAGATTCGCGGCTAAATCGCCCAGACTGTAACCTACTTTTTCAATTACAGACAGCTTTTGAGAATTTTTATTCATAGTAGATAAATGATGTAAGTTCGATGCTTTTGGATAAGATCAGAGAGCAAAATAAATTTTTTTTTCGGAACTTTTTTGATAAAATCCGAACGATTGAATAGAATATTGTTGTGTTTGCTTCAAAATTGAATAAGGATGATAATTATTTTCAAAATAATCCGTTCGATGATCAAGGTATGACCTCTCTGTATGATTTCAGTTCCCGGTAAAAATGGAAAACCGGGATAGGGTTTTGGGGATCGTTACAAGGCCCAACCCCCAAAAAGGGTAATTCCCTTCCCGCACTTCGGAAATTATGGCCGACACGACCTTCCGGTAGGAAGAAAAGACGTATTTTTGTAAAAAACAAGTAAGCACTTCTTAGCTTTGATACAACAAGAATTGATTCGATGAAAGAAAATTTAGTCATTATCCCCACGTACAAGGAAAAAGAAAATATCGAGAAAATTATCCGGTATGTTTTTGAACAGCTCCGTTCCGAATTTCACATCCTGATCATCGACGATCATTCTCCCGACGGAACTGCCGATATCGTAAAACACCTGATGAACGAATTCCCTTTGCAACTGTTTCTGATCGAAAGGGAAGGGAAATTAGGTTTGGGAACAGCCTATTTGCGCGGCTTCGAATGGGCGCTCGAAAACGGCTACGCGTATGTTTACGAAATGGATGCTGATTTCTCGCACAATCCCGACGACCTGATCCGGCTGCACGAAGCCTGCCGTTCCGGCGCCGATATGTCGATCGGATCCCGCTATGTATCCGGGATCAATGTGGTGAACTGGCCCCTTGGAAGGGTTTTGATGTCGTATTTCGCTTCCAAATATGTGCGCATGGTTACCGGCATGAAAATCTACGATGCCACAGCCGGTTTTGTTTGCTATACCCGCAAGGTACTGGAAACCATAGACATGGGTCGGATTCGGATGAAAGGATATGGTTTTCAGATAGAAATGAAATTCACCACATGGAAGCACGGATTCAAAATTACCGAGGTTCCCATTGTTTTTATCGACCGTCAGGAAGGTACATCCAAAATGAGCGGAGGTATTTTTAGCGAGGCGCTTTTCGGTGTGATGAAAATGAAATGGACCAGCTTCTTTCGAAAATACAATAAAGCATGAAAACGCTCATTCGCCGTGCAAGAATCATCAACGAAGGAAAGCATTTTGAAGGCTCGGTACTTATTGAAGGAAACCGGATTCGGGAAATTGCGGTGGGCGATGCATCGCTGCCGGCCGACCGTGTGATCGATGGCAGGGGTTTGTTGCTTTTGCCGGGTGTTATCGACGATCAGGTCCATTTCCGGGAACCGGGACTCACCCACAAGGGAGATCTGTACACAGAATCGAAAGCCGCTGTTGCCGGTGGAGTTACGTCGTATATGGAAATGCCCAATACCCTTCCCCAAACCGTTACCGTTCCGCTGCTCGAAGAAAAATTCCGGAGGGCAGAAGAAGTATCCCTGGC
The DNA here is from genome assembly GCA_036725585.1 of Prolixibacteraceae bacterium. GTDB lineage: Bacteria > Bacteroidota > Bacteroidia > Bacteroidales > Prolixibacteraceae > DAIMEA01. Next base: position 6,425 of record DAIMEA010000016.1, read on the forward strand.
CAATTTTTCCTTTTATATGGGAGCCACCAACCACAACATCGGGGAAGTTTTAAAAACCAATCCCCGAAACGTTTGTGGAATCAAATGTTTCATGGGATCATCGACCGGTAATATGCTGGTAGAAGGTGAAGGACTCGAAACCCTTTTCAGGCAGGCCCATATGCTGGTAGCCGTTCACAGCGAGGATGAATCCATCATACGGTCCAATATGGATGCATGGCGGCAACGATACGGCGAAGACGTTCCTGTTTCGTGCCACCCCCTAATTCGAAGCGAAGAGGCATGTTACCGGTCAACGGTAAAAGCGATCGACCTGGCCCACCGTTTTGGTACGCGCCTGCATATTCTCCATTTATCCACAGCTCGTGAAACCCGCCTTCTTGAGCCGGGGAGACCCGACAAAAAACAAATTACCGGAGAAGTGTGCGTTCACCATTTATGGTTCGACGAAACCGACTATGTTCGAAAAGGAAACCTGATTAAATGGAATCCGGCCATCAAAACGCATGCCGACAAGCTTGCCCTACGCCAGGCGCTGACCGAAGGAAGAATCGATATTGTAGCTACCGACCATGCACCCCATACCCGGGAAGAAAAACAAAAAAGCTATTTTCAATGCCCCTCCGGCGGTCCCTTGGTCCAGCACTCACTGGTAACCATGCTTGAATTGGTTCAAAAGAGCGTATTCACATACGAACAGGTCGTGGAAAAAATGTGCCATGCCCCGGCTGAATTGTTTGGAATTGAAGAAAGGGGTTTTATCCGAAAGGGATACAAGGCCGATCTGGTGTTGGTCGATCCACGGTATGAATGGGAAGCAACACCCGACACGCTTCTTTATAAATGCGGCTGGTCGCCCTTCGACGGTTTCCGTTTTTCGCACCGGATCACCCACACATTTGTGAACGGAAATTTGGTTTACAACCAGGGATATTTCGACGAGCAAACAAAAGGTGAAGCGCTTGTTTTTCTACGAGACGAAAAAGAACATCAAGCCTCCCGGGTCACAAAATAATTAATGAGTTTGCTTAAGTGGGCCGATTCGTCCGATAAATTCCAGGCACTGTTGGCCATTTCTTCGGAATTGGTCGCTATTTGCTGGGTCGAATTATTTAACTCCTGAATGGCATTGTTGATGTGGCTCACCCCAAGGCTTTGCTCCTGGGTAGCCGCTACAATTTTCTGAACCAGCGTGTTGGTGTGCTCCATTTTGGGAAGTACATTCGACAAAAGCTCCATGGCTTCGGCCGAATGGCGGACGCTCTCGCCCGAAATTTCTTCAATTTTCACAGCAGCATCCTTACTTTGCTCCGATAGTTTTCGTACTTCCCGGGCAACCACGGTAAATCCCCTGCCGGTTTCCCCGGCACGAGCTGCTTCTACCCCTGCGTTTAACGCAAGAATATTGGTTTGATAGGACAGATCGTTGATGATGGCTACCCGTTCGGTAATTTCATTCAGGTAATTAAGGGCAACAAGGGCTGCTTCGTTTCCTGATTTCACGCTTTCGTTGGTTTCGGAAGAAATAAGCCGGGTTTCTTCGGCATTTTCGGCATTACTGGAAATGGCTTCTACCATTTCCTCCATCGAGGTGGAAATTTCTTCGAGATTACTGGCCTGCAATGCAGCTGCCTTGGCAATAAGTGACGATGTTTCCCTGATTTGCTCCCCCATTGCTTCCATGTTCCGGGTTGTTCGCTTAATGCCCGTAACAATACGATCAAAATTAATTATCAAATCCTTAACCGACTTTGTAATGATTCCCAGTTCATCGTTTCGTTTCAAAAGATTGGGATCCAACGATGTAGTCAGGTCACCCTTCGAAATCTGTTCGAGGCTTTTCATTGAAAGAATTAACGGTTTTCGGATGACCCTGTACGCATATACCGCAACCAAAAGTATCACGAAAATGGCAACCCCTAAGGAATAGTGATAGGGATATAGATCCGGACGCCCTGTGGAAATACGGGTATTGGTGGCAATAAACAACAGGCTCAAGACCCAAATGAACGTAATCCGAAATAAGATGGAGTTTTTAAAAAGCAAACGAATTACCAATAAAGCCAGGGGGATGGAGACAACAAGCGAAATAATTGAATTTTTGATTACCGGGTCCATGGTTTTGGGTATTTCATTTTTGTATAAAATTTTCTTACTGAGAAAACTCGCGTATCAGATAGTCGGGAATCTTTGACAGAGAAAGAATTTCAATCTGGGCATCCAACATCGCAGCCTGGTAGGGCATCCCATAAACAATCGATGACTCTTTGTCCTGGGCTATGGTATAGGCTCCGGCATTTTTCATGTTCAGCAAACCCCGGGCACCATCGGCGCCCATTCCGGTCAGGAGAATGCCCACCGCATTTTCTCCGGCAATTTTTGCTACAGAATCGAACATTACATCCACCGAAGGGCGATGGCGGTTGACCGGTTCGCTATCGAGAAGGTTGATGCGCATAACCCGGGGGGTTCCATTCACAATCATATGCTGGTTCCCCGGGGCAATGAGTACCCTTCCGGGAACAACCATGTCGTTATCATTGGCTTCGATCACCTCCATTTCGCAGATATCGTTCAGCCGGCTGGCAAACATTTTGGTAAATCCCTTGGGCATGTGCTGGGTGATTACCATTCCGGGCATGTTTTTCGGCAGGCGCCGAAGAATGTATTCAATAGCGGTTGTTCCCCCTGCCGAAGCGCCGATGGCAACAATTTTGTTGAAGCTTCGGGTAACCGGCTGGATGATTTCAGGCCGTATGTGCTCTATATCGAAAAGCAGCCGTTGCTTTTGCCGTACATTGGCCTGCGAAGCACCTTTAATCTTCTCACAAACAAAGGAGTAGAACTCATAAAGATTGGTATCGGACTTTAGTTTTGTGGGTTTATCGATGATATCGATCGCCCCTTTCAGAAAAGCATCGAGGCATATTTCGCGATTGCCCTTGGTGATGCTCGATACAATGATAACGGGGATCGGGTGTTGCTTCATTAGCTTTTGCAGGAACGTAAGGCCGTCCATGTGGGGCATTTCAATATCGAGCGTAATTACATCGGGAAGTTGCTGCTCGATGATTTCCACGGCTTTAAAAGCATCGGAAGCCGTTCCGATCAACTCCAGGTCCAGGTCTGATTCAACAGCTGTGGCCAAAAGCCTTCGGAAAATAACGGAATCGTCAACCACCAACACCTTAATCTTTCTGCTCAAAAACATCTTCTCCATGATCCCTAAAATTTGATATTCTGAATTTCTTCAACATGCACCAAACCGGTTTGTACAGAGAAAAGAATTTTCCTCCCCAGTTTTCCGCCGGTAATTTCCTCAACAATGGGTATATACAATTCGGACAGCTTTTGACGGGCAATCTCAATGTTACGTTGCCCCACATTGAATACCGATTGATTCAGGTTTAACATGCTGGCTCCCCCGTATATTTTTGCTACCAGACGGCGTTTTACGGCCCCGGCCAAAATCACTTTATCGTGAAGTTCGGGGATGGCAATATCCCCGTAACGTACATCGGGTATTCCTTTGTTGTTCCAGTTGGGCAACAAAAAATGATTGGCGCCCCCGATTTTTGTTCCTTCATCCCAAAGAACAACAGCAACACAAGAGCCTAAAATGGTGAAAACCTTCATTTCACCCGACACAATGGCCAATTCACCTTGTTTTAGGTACTTAACTTTGTCCAATGTACTTTTCTCCTACACCAGTTTTTCTTTCAGCACATCAAGTGTAAAGGGTTTCACCAGGTAATCGTCCATTCCTGAATCGTAACAACGTTTTACACTTTCTTCCGATTCGTTTGCCGTAATGGCAATAATTTTTGCCCGGTGCGCCCCACCCTGCTCCTGTTCCCGGATTTTGACGGTTGCTTCCGGTCCGTCCATGCCGGGCATATAAATATCCATCAGGATGAAGGGATAATTGGTTTTTTCGCTCAAATCGACCGCTGCTTGTCCGTTTCCTGCCACATCGTACTCATAGCCCAACTTCGAAATAAACATGCCCAGAACTTTCTGATTCAAAGCATTATCCTCAACCAGTAATATTTTACCCGCAGGTTTGCTTCCCGATTCGGAAGTTTTTCGTTCGCCGGAAGCTTCTTCAACCGGGGGTTTCATATCGAGCAAGCGGGAAATCCTGATTTTTATTTCGTTTCCATCCAGAGGCAGACGAAGAATATCGAAAGGCTGATTAAATTTTCGCAAGCGCACATCCACTTTAGCCTTCGGATTCAAGGTAAAGAGAATCGGAAAGGTGGAATAACCGGCTTCCTTTTTCAGGTTATTGGCAAAAGTAAATCCATCTCGCCCGTCGTCGCCACAGTTCACAACAAATAAATCGAAAGGATAGGCCATGGCTCTGAAGATCCCTTTTTCGACCGAAGTGGAAACAGTTACCATGAATTCCTGTGCGATCAACTCATTTTTAATGGCTTCTGCGACTTTTTGCTGGTCTTCGACCAGTAAAACTTTTCTGTTTTTATTGTCCATTTGAAAAGACACTGTTTATGATTTTTCTTTCAATGCTTATGTATTTCCGGTTCCGTAACCGTTGGTCAATTTTACGTACACACTCGGATTAACCTGCCGGATGGCCTGGGAATACTGGGAAACTGTTTCCGAAAGCCCGACAAAGAGATATCCTCCCGGTTTTATTTTATCGATCAGCTTATTAACGACCTTCACTTTTGAATTATCTTCAAAGTAGATCAGTGTATTTCGGCAAAAAATCACATCAAGTGAATTGTTTTGAAAAAAGTAGTCATCCACCAGGTTCAAAATGGAAAAATGTACTTTATCGCGGAGCGTTTTAACTACCCGTACTTTGCTTTCCTTTTCGTCCTTGCTCATCAGAAAATATCTCTTTAAAAGCGACGGATCCAAACCCGATGCGACAGAATAGGGATAGATTGCCCGGAATGCTTTCATCACCACTGCCTGGCTCACATCGGTTGCAAAAATGGTGAAATCGAATACGGTGTTGGTAAGTTGATGTTCGCTCAATATCATGGCCATGGTGTAGGCTTCTTCACCGGTGGAACAACCGGCGCTCCATATTTTGAAAGGGTTGGCACGGGTATGATCCGATTGAGACAAAATATTGTTTTGCAGGAAGGTAAAATGATCCGATTCGCGAAAGAATTCGGTTTTGTGCGTGGTAAGCTCATCGATCATCCGTTCGAGTTCCCCGTCGCGTTTCCCTTCGGGCGAAAGGGCATAATCGAGGTATTCGGTAAAGTTGTATATTCCTGTAGCTTTCAAACGTTTTATCAGCCGCGAATTGACCATAACAATCTTGATGGGATGCAGTTTAATCCCGAGATTCTGAAGCATAAACTCCTGAATCCTCCGGAACTCCTGATCCGAAAGTTGCTGGCTGTATACATTCACTGCTTCGGAATAGTCCATTGGGTGCTATTTCATTTTTTCAAAATGGTTGTCATAATCGTCGTTATCGGCCAGACTGATCCGGATCCCCTTCGAAGGAGGAAGGTGTTTTTCGGTCGCTTTTTTCCGGACGTGTTCCTTCTCGGGTGGCGCAATTTCCTTCTCCTGTGGTTTTGGAATTTCCGTTTCACCTATTGCTTCTCCAAAATCGGCGCTTTCGGTTGCATCGCGATCGTCTGGGCCGGGATCGCGGCTCCACATGGAAGTATATTCCCGATCGAATTTTGTTTCGGTCGCTGCATCCCTGTTTGCATCCCATCCGGTTGGGAAAAGTTCGGGGGTTTCCTGACCGGAGGCATCGTTTTCGGATCCACTTATACGATCATCGTCCACAGCCGGGCTATCCGCTTCGATCCGGAAGCCGGAAATCAGTTGCTCCAGGTTTTGTGCCAGTTTGATCAGATCGTCGGAACTGGCAGCCAGTTCTTCGGCTGAGGAGGCATTTTGCTGGGTAATGTTATTGAATTCCTGAATGGAACGATTTATTTGGTCGATGGTCAGAATGTGTTCTTTGCTCGATTCCGCAATCTGGTTAACCAGTTCGGATGTTTTCTGGAATTCAACGACTAGTTTTCGCAATTCTTCTGCCGAAAGCCGGGCCAGTTGTACTCCTTCCTGAGAAACGTCGCCGATTTCGCGGGCGGAATCCTGCGTGGTTTCGGCCAGCTTCTTAACTTGCTCGGCCACAACGGCAAAGCCCCTCCCAAACTCCGAGGCCCGGGCAGCCTCTACCGAAGCGTTGATCGACAAAATCTTGGTTTGGTACGATATCTCGCTGATGATGGAATTCTTTTGGGCAATTTCTTCAATGACCGATAAGGTAGACTCAACCTGGTTGGCGCCTTTTTGGATGCCGTGAAAGGCGTTCTCGGCAATGAAATTGGTTTCGTTGGCGTTGTTTGTCGACTGCTTAAATACTTCCGAGATCTGTTCCATCGCGGCTGAAATTTCCTGGGAAGAAGCAGCCTGGGAATTCGCTCCGGAAGAAATAATCTGGGCGCCTGTACTGAATTCGGAGCTGGCATTGAAAATATTGCGCGTTGTTTTGCTTAAATCCTGAAGTACAGCCCGCAAACGAATTTGCAATTCACCCAATGCATTAATGATGACACCAAATTCATCTGATTTTTGGGATTGGATATCGACTGAGAGATCGCCCGAGGCAAGCCGCTTTGTAATGGCTAAAATATCTTTCGTAGATCCCGAAACTGAAAACACGGGCACCAGAAACAAGAAGATCAAAACAGCAAAGGAAATAACCCGGGCAATCATCATCGTACGCCCGATTTTTCGGGAATCATCCCTGGCTCTTTCTATCTGTCCGGAAAATAACTGCGGCGCCTGTGCGGCAAAAAGAGCATAATCTTGTTCGAGCGCCGTCAGATTTTCATCCAGCGACAGAAGGGTGTTTTTTATTTCGGTCCCGTTGCTTTCTTTCTTAAGTTTGTTGAAGCCGATAACCAGCATACGTCCCTCTTCGTCCATTTTTTGGGAAAAGCTTTGAAATTCGGCACCTATTTCACTGTTTTTAAACTTCATATCCGCCGACTGATCCCGAAGGGCAGCCGTTGCAATCAGGGCTGGATCGATCAATTCCGGGTTACCGGTTCGACGATATTCATCGAGTATTTTCCGAATTTGTATTAATTGCCCGGCATTTTTTGCCGCATTACTGAGTAAAAGATTTTGATCGTGTATCTGGTCGGATTTCTGTGTATCCGATTTCAGCCACATCCACCGGCTCAGTTGCGACATGCCAATAAAGATGATGAAACAGGCTGCGAAAATCATCAACAATCTCATCCATATTTTCACACTTCGGGAAGCCATTTTTCTTTTTTTTTATAAGGTTAAACGTATTGTTTCCTGGGGAGAGTGGTCGTTGAACAAACAATGGAAATTGAATTCCAATCAGATCAACCTATTCTACAACAAGAAGTTTTATGATTCAAGCTTATTCGTTTAATTCAAAATTCTCGGCACGTAATTCGATGATTTCATCAACCGAAAAAATCTTATCGGCATTAACCAGCAAAACAAACCGATCGTTCAATTTCAGCACACCGTGTAAGAACTCAGCCTTATTTTGTTTTCCAACCGTGGGTAAGGGGATTAAATCGGCATTATTGTATTTCACCACTTCATTCACGGCATCGACCATGGCTCCCAGTTTCAATTTTTCGTTTTCATTTTCGATGGTTATCACCAGAACACATGTCGATGAAGTTACTTCTGTTTTCTCCATACCAAATTTAATCCGGGTGTCGACAAGGGGAATCACCTCGCCCCGCAAATTAAAAACCCCCAGCATGTATTCCGGTGCTTTGGGAACTTCGGTAACCGGCTGTACCTCCAATATTTTCTCAACATGTTCGACATTGATGGCAAAGTTCTCTTTTCCCAGGGAAAATGTGAGATAGGTTTGATACTTCTCTTCCATATTTCTTATTTTTTATTTTTTGAAAACACCGTTACAATTTTGTTTACATCCAGTACCAGCGCCACGGAGCCATCGCCCAGGATTGTGCCTCCGGAAATAAAATCCTGGTTTTTGAAATGACTGCCCAACGACTTAAGCACGGTTTGATTTTCGCCAATAACCGAATCGACGATTAGGGCCACTTTTTCCTGGTCGTAGCCAACCAGTACAACCTCCCGGCGTTCGGGCGGTGTACCGCCCAATTCAAAGTCGTCACGAAGGTCGAAATAGGGGATCTGATCCCCTTCGAGGATCATCATCTGACTTAGGTCCGAGGGACGTTCGAGCTTGTCGAGGGTGTAGATTTTCGACACCTGGTTAAGGGGGATGATAAAGTTGCGTTCGTTTATGTGGACCTGAAGCCCGTCGATGATAGAGAGGGTCAGAGGCAGGCGAATAGTAAAGGTGGTATTTTTCCCCACTTCGGTATCAATGTCGATCGCGCCCCGGATTTCGGAGATATTTCGCTTGACGACATCAAGCCCGACACCCCTTCCCGAAACATTGGAAACTTTCTTTGCAGATGAAAAACCGGGCAAAAAGATCATATTCAGAATCTCATAATCGGAATAGGTATGGTTTTTATCGAGCAGTTTCTTTTTGATAGCAATTCGTTCGATTTCCCGGATGTTGATTCCGCGTCCGTCGTCGATAATTTTAATGATTACGTTATTGCTCTGGTGATAGATTTTCATGGTGATTTTTCCCGTTTCGGGTTTTCCCAACTCCCGTCGTTCGTCGGGCGGTTCGATGCCATGATCGATGGAATTTCGTAAAATATGCATGATGGGATCCGAAAGCTGTTCGATAATTTTCTTATCGAGAACAGTCTCTTCGCCTTCGGTGATAAAATCGATTTTTTTGTAGAGCTTTTCCGAGAGGTCATGCACCATCCGCTTATATCGGGTTATGGTAATACCAAAAGGCACAAGGGATATGGTAAAGGCATTGTCGCGTAGTTGCTTGGAAAAGGAACCGTACTTCTCGGCAACGGCTTGCAAATCAGGATCGCCCATTTGCTCGGAAATCAGGTTAAGCCGGGCCTGAAGGGTAACCATCTCGCTCACCAGATTCATCAGTTGGTCGACTTTTTCGGTGGCCACCCGGATACTTTTAATCACTCCCCCGTTTGCCCCGGGTCCATCATCGGCCGACTTCTCTTTTTTGTGTTCTTCAACAGTTTCCTGAACAATCTTATCGACATATGGATCAATAAGTCCTATTATATCGTCGAAATCGTATTCAACGATCTTTCCTTTCTTCTTTTCCAATTCCGCTTTTGCCTCGGGCACCGCAAGAAGATTTCCCCGGATCAATTCCCGAATGCTCAATGCAGACGAATCCCCGACCCACTCAAACACATCCTCGATAACCGCCTTTTCTTCGCGGGTACTTAAAATCATGAGCCACGATGCCTTTTTATCCGCCTCTTCAATTGCATTGACCGAGATGGAAGAACCGGATTTGACAAAAACAAGCCCGTTACCCATCAGCATAAGTTCCCGGAAAAGGAATTTTGGATGCAACAAACCGGCCGGCAACACATTGCCCGGGGAGAAAGAAATCCAATAGGTAATATAGGGACGTTGAATGATTTCGGCCGAAAGGGTTTCGGGGCGGGTTTCATCGACCTTTTCCGATAGAATAACGTCGAAAAGATGAATTTTCCGACAAAGATCTGCGAAGCGGATTTGTTCGTTGCTGTCGATTTGTTCATTCGAGGAGAGCAGCACTTTCAGGATGTCGATGGTTTCGAGGGAAATTTCCTTGAGCTCCGATGAAAATTCGAGCTCTCCCCCCCGCACCCGGTCATAAATATCTTCGAGATCGTGGGTAACAGCCAACACTTTTTCAAAGCCAAGCATTCCGCCACTTCCCTTAATGGTGTGGATGCTCCGAAAAATCTGATCAATTAATTCCGAAGCAACCTGATCGGTTTCCAGCGACAACAGAATGTCTTCCAGCTCATTGATCAGATCTTTAGTCTCTTCAACAAAACTCTCCCGTAATTGGTCAATTGAATCTGCCATATTGTTTCAATAAAAAGATCGTTCCATGGGAATGATCCAAGTAAACACTTCCCGATTTTATTCAGGAAAAGTAAGCATAATCTTGAAAAGGATGCAAGAAAATTATTCAAAAAATTCTGTGTTTCCCAATAACTTTCCTCCTGCCCCAAATTAATGCGTCATAATTGGTTCGTAAGATACAAAAAACCCGGAAATATTGCTTTCTCATTTTCTCATCGGTTTCGATTGTTTTTGTGCTTCCATCCTTCGGTTTTTAAAATTTCCACCGGGCCGGGAATCTACAGGCGGGATGCTTGCAAATAGAAGGTTCCTCCGTTATCTTTGCCGGGATGTTGACATCCGAACAAATATACCGGAGCCATCCTCTCTTTCCCCTTGCGGACAGGCTGTTGGCAAAACGTCCGGTTCATTTACACGTAAAAGGACTGGCCGGTTCTTCGCCGGCTTTATTTCTCTCTGCAATTATTTCGAAAAGATCCGAATCCTTGTTGCTTGTATGGAACGACCGGGAAGAGGCGGCCTACTTCTTCGACGATCTGGGCCTGGCGCCGTTCCAACAGCAGCTTCTCTTTTTTCCTTCATCGTTTAAACGCTCGGCGCAGCATGGGATGATCGACCAGGAACACATTCTTCGGCGCACCGAGGTTTTGAACCGCATTTCGGAAGGGAAGCGCTGTATTGTCGTTACCTATCCGGAAGCACTGGTCGAACCCGTCATTTCGAAAGAAGGACTAAAAAGAAGCACGTTACGGATTGCTGTTGCCGATAAACTCTCGATTGAATTTATTGTGGATGTATTGCACGAATATGGTTTCTCCCGGAGCGATTTTGCGTACGAGCCCGGTCAATATTCGGTTCGGGGCGGTATTATCGACATTTTTTCCTTTTCACACAACGAACCATACCGGATCGACTTTTTTGGCGACGAGATCGAGTCGATCCGAAGTTTTACCATCGAAACCCAGTTATCGCATAAAAGCTTCGATTCCATAAACATTATCCCCGACATCCAGCAAGGGATGAGCGAAGAAAAGCGCATCGACTTTTTCTCCTGCCTACCCGAAAACTTTTTGCTGGTTTTTCAAGATCTAACGTTCACCCGGGAACAAATGAAGCATATTGCCGGTCGGATGCAAGTAACGGAGGGTAAAGATGCCATCGCACCTACGGGGAACCTCGACGATGGAAGTGGAATTCCGGGAAAACTCGTCTCCTATTCCACCCTTGAACTGGGCTCTTTGCCTGCCATGCAGGATTTCGTGGAACTGAATTTTTCGACAAGTCCCCAGCCCTCGTTCAACAAGAATTTTGAACTGCTCGCCCAGGAATTGAAAATGAACTGTTCGAACGGGTACGAAAATTACATCCTCACTACCAACGATAAACAGATTGAGCGGCTGAAAGCCATATTCGACGACCGCGCACTCAACGTTCCCTTCACACCCCTGAGTTACACCATCCATGAAGGATTTGCCGACCGGGATCTGAAAAAAGCCTTTTACACCGATCACCAGATCTTTGAACGGTATCATCGTTATTCCCTCCAGACTTCCGGAGCGGCCCGGGAAACGCTCTCGCTCAATGAACTCAACAAACTCCATCCGGGCGATTACGTGGTGCATATCGATCATGGGATCGGACGTTTTGCCGGTCTGGTGAAAACCGAGATCAATGGCCGGATTCAGGAAGCCATTCGTCTTGTTTACAGAGACAATGACTCCCTCCTGGTCAATGTTCAATCGCTACACCGCATTTCCAAATACAAGGGAAAAGATGGAACGGAGCCGGTTATCCACAAGTTGGGCACCGGCGCCTGGCAAAAAATCAAGAGCCGGGCAAAAAGCAAGGTGAAGGATATCGCCCGGGAATTGATTGCCCTCTATGCTGAACGCTTGAAGGAACAAGGTTTCTCGTTTTCGCCCGACAGTTTCCTGCAACAGGAGCTCGAGGCTTCATTTTTGTACGAAGACACCCCCGATCAGGTTAAAGCCACACAGGATATAAAGAGGGACATGGAACGTGCAATGCCCATGGATCGGCTGGTTTGTGGCGATGTAGGCTTTGGAAAAACCGAAGTAGCCATTCGGGCAGCTTTTAAGGCGGCTACCGACAACAAGCAGGTGGCCGTATTGGTTCCCACCACCATCCTGGCCCTGCAACATTACAAAACATTTTCGGAACGGCTGGAACCGTTCCCGGTTTCGATTGGCTATGTAAGCCGACTCCGCAGTTCAGCCGAAATTCGTCAAACTTTGAACGAACTCAGCGCTGGAAAAATCGACATACTTATAGGCACCCATCGCTTACTCGGAGGGGATGTTCAGTTTAAAGACCTGGGCTTATTGATCGTCGACGAGGAGCAAAAATTCGGGGTATCGGCTAAAGAAAAACTTAAAAAACGGAAAGTAAACGTCGACACCCTTAGCCTTACGGCTACTCCCATTCCCCGTACCCTTCAGTTTTCGCTGATGGGAGCACGCGACTTGTCGGTTATCCAGACACCCCCGCCCAATCGTTATCCCATTGTCACCGAGGTTCATGGTTTTAACGAGGCCATTATTAAACAGGCGATTGATCACGAACTGAACCGGGCAGGGCAGGTGTTTTTTATTCACAATCGCGTGCAGAACATTTACGAAGTCGAAACCTTTATCCGGAAAGCCTGTCCGGATGCCCGGGTCATTGTTGGCCACGGCCAAATGGAAGGAGCAAAACTGGAAAAAGTTATGCTCGATTTCATCAATGGCCGCTATGATGTTTTGATTGCCACAACAATCATTGAAAACGGATTGGATATTCCAAACGCCAACACCATCATTATCAACCATGCACATACGTTTGGCCTGAGCGACCTGCACCAGTTGCGTGGGAGGGTTGGGCGATCGAACAAAAAAGCTTTTTGCTACCTGCTGGCTCCTCCTCTGAGCTCGTTAGCTCCTGAAGCCCGCCGTCGGCTGAAAGCCATCGAGGAATTCTCGGAACTGGGCAGCGGGTTTAACATCGCCATGCGCGATCTGGATATCCGGGGAGCCGGGAACCTTTTGGGCGCCGAACAGAGTGGTTTTATTGCCGAAATCGGGTACGAAGCCTACCACCGGATCCTGAACGAAGCCGTACTGGAACTGAAGCAGGACGAATTTAAAGACCTCTTTACCCAACAACAGGCAGGCACCTCTGCCTCAAAAGCCTTCCTTAACCTGAACGAGTTAAGCGATTGCAGCATCGAAACCGATCTGGAACTACGCTTTCCCGAAAGCTACATCAACAGCACCACCGAACGGATGAACCTGTACCGCGAACTCGACAACGTCGGGAACGAAGAGGAGCTGCAGAAATTTGCCTTCCAGCTGAACGACCGCTTTGGCCCCATTCCCGGCCCGGCCAGCGATCTGCTCGAAGCGGTTCGTCTTCGCTGGACCGCCATTGAGTTGGGACTGGAACGGATCGTTCTGAAAAACGGCAAAATGATCGGACAGTTTATCAGCAACGAGCAATCGGTATTTTTCCAGTCGGAAACCTTTGCCCGAATACTCAGCCTGATCCAGCAAAAACGTGAATTATGCCGCATGAAAGAAGACAAAAATAAATTGACCATGGTTTTCGATAAAGTGAAAACGATTACAAAGGCCCATGAACTACTGAAAAATTTCCAATAATCTTTCAAGAATGCTTTTTATCCCGTAGTACCTTCCTCTTTTTTGATTAAATTGTAGAAAAATTTAAAAAATTGAATGATGAAAACGATCCATTTTATTGTGACCCTGGTGTTCCTTTCCATGATCCTATCCTGCGCATCAACCCATTCTTTTCCTGTGTCGGAAGTAATTCCTGCAGCGGAAATTTCGGTCAAAAAAGCAAAAGACAAAAACAATAACTATACAATTGAGCTAACGGCCAAGTACTTGGCCAGTCCGGAGCGCCTCAGCCCTCCCCGGAAAAATTACAGCGTTTGGATTATTCTCGAAAACGGAGATGTGAAAAATGTGGGGCAGCTCAGCGGCCCGAACGGGAAAACCGTCACGTTGAAAACCGTTACTCCCTTCAACGTCCGGGAGATTTTCATCACAGCCGAAGATCGGGGGGATAACATACAACCCCTGGGAATCGAAATTTCGCGGACCCAATTCCCGATGGAAAGCCTGCTTTCGAATTAAAAACGAACGCGATTATTCGTCGGGGCGGATCAGGGTCCCCGATGCCGAAGCTTTGGTGAGATTTCGGGCATTGGTGATCCACACCATCTTCACACCATTCATCAGGGCCTGAAATGCATTGTCGAGTTTGGGCACCATACCCGCCGCAATAATACCTTTTGCTTTGTATTCGGCATATAGAGAGCGATTTAATTCAGGGATGACCGATTTCTCGTCGTCGGGATGAAGCAACACCCCTTCCTTTTCAAAACAAAAGATCAGGCGAACATCGTAATGGGAACTTAAAGCCTGGGCCATTTCGGATGCGATGGTATCGGCATTGGTATTGAGCAACTGTCCGCTCCCATCGTGGGTTAAAGGAGCAATAACCGGAATAACCCCTTCATTAATGATCACCCGGAGTTCACGGATGTTGACATCGACAATATCGCCGGCAAAGCCATAGTCGATATCTTTTACCGGTCGTTTTACCGCACGGATCAGGTCGAGGTCGGCCCCGGTAAATCCGGCGGCGTTGCATCCTTTGGCCTGTAAACCGGCAACAATATTTTTGTTCACCAAGCCTCCGTAAACCATGGTGACCACATCGAGGGTTTCGCGGTCGGTAATGCGCCTCCCTTCTACCATACGGGTTTCAATGCCGAGTCGTTCCGCAATATTTGTAGCCGTACGGCCGCCTCCGTGAATCAAAATCTTATAGCCCGAAATGGTTTTAAAATCGTTCAAAAAGCGCTGCAACGATTCGGTTTCTTCAACAATTTTGCCGCCTACCTTAACTACGGTTAGTTTGTCCATACGATGTTTTTTGTGCAAAAATACATAATTATCGTCGTGCTTACGAAAACAGGTCGATGATTTCATCGGCAGTCACCGTATCGAAGGGCCTTGCCGAGTTAATGAATTTTTCGGCAAGGGCTGTTTTTCGTTCCTTCAAATTCTGGATTTTCTCTTCAATCGTCCCTTCCGTCAGAAAGCGGTATACAAACACTTTTTTGTTTTGCCCGATCCGGTGAGCCCGGCTAATGGCCTGATTCTCCACTGCCGGATTCCACCAGGGATCCAAAATAAAGATATAATCGGCCGAAGTTAGATTTAAGCCAACACCTCCTGCTTTCAGCGAAATCAAAAAAATCCGTTTTCCGGGATTCAGCTGAAACTCGCTGATTACATTCTCCCGTTGGGTTGTTTGCCCGGTTAATAGGCAGTATG
>DAIMEA010000017.1:0-21050 GCA_036725585.1 Prolixibacteraceae bacterium
CTCAAAAACCGCTATATCAACCGGCAGCAATACGATTCAACCTGTGTGAAGCCCCTGAATATCGATTTCCAGCGCGAAGGCCTGAAAAAGGGGATGGCTCCTTATTTTCGAAAATACCTGGAACGAACCATGCTTGCTTCACTGCCGGTTCGTTCAAATTATGGGAACAGCGACAGGGCTGTCCAGCGGTACCGGGAAGATTCGGTAGCCTGGTACACCGATCCTCTGTACGGATGGTGCCAGAAAAACCGGAAACCCGACGGCGAAGCTTATGATTTGTACAAAGACGGTCTGAAAATATACACAACCATCGATTACCGGATGCAGCTCTATGCCGAAAATGCCGTAGAACAACATCTGAAACAGCTTCAGCCCCAGTTCGACCGGCACATTGCCGGTTTTCGGAACGCTCCTTTTTCGAACGACCTGACCGGGGAAGAAGCCCGCAATGTGTTGACCAGTGAAATCATGCGGAGCGAACGCTACCGGGCCTACAAAAGCAAGGGAATGGAGATGGACGAGATCCTGGAGGCCTTCGACCAACCCGATACCCTGAAAATTTACACATGGGAGGGATACAGGGACACCTTGATCTCACCCCTCGACTCGATCAAGTATTATCTGAAGCATCTGAGTTCATCCTTCATGGCCATGGATCCGACAAGCGGTCATGTTAAGGCCTGGGTGGGAGGCGCTGCATACGGATTTACAGAAATCGATATGGTTCGTTCATCAACCTACAAACGCCAGGTTGGATCAACCTGTAAGCCCTTTCTTTACACACTGGCCATGCAGAATGGTATGTCGCCTTGTAAGCGGGTACCGAACGTAGAACAAACCTTCATCCTCGACGACGGAACGGCATGGACGGCTAAAAATTCCAGTTCGACCGAAAACGATGGGAAAATGGTCACCCTGCGTTGGGGCTTGGCAAATTCTGTCAACCAGGTCTCTGCCTGGGTGATGAAACAATTTAATCCCGAAGCCATGCGCGAAGTGATGGAACGGATGGGAATATACAGCATCGTGCCTGCTGTTCCTTCTATGTTTTTGGGAACAGCGGAAATCACCCTTTACGAAATGGTTGCTGCTTATGCCGTTTACGCCAATAAAGGTGTATATACCACCCCACTGATCGTTACCCGCATCGAAGATAAAACCGGCAACGTGATCGCCACCTTCCAGGCCCGGCGTCGCGATGCACTCGACGAACATACGGCCTACCTGATGATCAACCTGCTGCAAAATGTTGTCAGCGAAGGTTCCGGAATACGATTGCGGCTCAACTACGATTTATATAAGGAATATGGAGGATTCTCCGCTCCTTTTGCCGGAAAGACGGGCACTACCCAAAACCAGAGCGATGGTTGGTTCGTGGGCTTTACGCCCAATTTGGTGGCAGGTACCTGGACTGGCGCCAATTACCGGAGCATCCATTTCGAGGATCTCACGCGCGGTCAGGGCGCCAACATGGCTCTGCCTGTTTTCGGCCGGTTCTTTAAACAGGTATTTGCCGATTCGACCCTGCCGTATACCGAAGATTTTTCTTTCGAGAAGCCGGAAGGTTTTTCGATCGACCTCGATTGCAACGAGTCGAGCCAACCCAGCGGACCGGCCACTCCGGTTTTTGACGACTTTTTCTAATATTCCGGCAACCGTATAATTCAGACTTAAATGAATAAAACATTGATGGCATATTTCCGGCTGAATATTTATCCCCTTTTCATCCTCATGGCTCTGGCTCTTTGGCTCATTTTTCCGGTATCCTGCGCCAACCAGGGAGCTGGCCCCACCGGTGGTCCCCGCGACTCGATCCCTCCCGTTATCACGGGAAGTATACCCGCGCCTTTTGAAAAAAACGTCAGGGAACGGAGTATTGAAATCACCTTTGATGAATATATTGCCGGCGACAACCTGAGCGAAAAACTGGTTGTTTCTCCCCCACTGGCCGAAAAACCTACCATTACGGTCCGGAACAAATCGGTTATTGTGAAACTGGAAGAAGACCTGACGCCTCAACGTACCTATTCGTTCGATTTTAAAGACGGGATCAAAGACTACAACGAAGGCAACAAGTACGAGAACCTGCGGCTGGTGTTTTCGACCTATGATCAAATTGATACGCTGCAGGTGGAGGGTTATGTTGTCGATGCCCAAACGCTTGCACCGCAATCGGGGATCCTGGTTTCCCTTTATCTGCAAAACTCCGATACCGCTTTCAAAACTACCTTGCCCGATTTCATCGCCAAAACCGATGAAAATGGATATTATCTTTTCAACAACCTTCTCCCGGGCGATTATGGTCTTTATGCGCTTCGTGACGATGATCACAACCTTCGTTTTTCGCGACAAACCGAAGCCGTGGCTTTTTGCGACAGCCTGATCCGGCCCGAAGCCGAGTTCATCCACCAGATCGACACCCTATTCTCCGGATCCGACACCCTGATTTCGCAAGGTTATACCCGGTTTTTACCCGGTGAAGTAAATTTGCGGCTGTTTACTGAAGACCCTTTCAATCAGTTTCTTAAATCTCATGTCCGGATAGAGGATGATTATTGTTTGCTCGTATTTAATGAAATGTTGAACGATTCGTTTACGATCCGGACTCCCTCAATCGATTCGCTGTCTACCCCTATTTCGGTCGAATTCAATCCCGGGCGCGATAGTGTTTTTGTTTGGATTACCGACTCCCTTCGTGCCACATCCGATACGATCAGTCTTTGTGTTTCCTATACAATCAACGATTCGCTGGGCTTGTTTTTCCCCGTTACCGATACACTGAAGTTTCGCAGGCCCAAAAAAGCGGAACAAGGGAAAAACGAACAATCGGCATCCGCTACAACCTTTGTATTGAAACATAATCTTACGACCAAAGGTTTCGATCTGAACAAAGCGCTTATTTTGGAAACCCCTTCACCCGTACTCCCGGTAGACCCTTCCTGTATCAAACTGGAAAAAGCCCTTACCGATTCTACTTTTGAGCCCGTTTTGTTTACCTTGCGTTTCGATTCGGCGTCCGACCGGAAAATCATTTTGGATTTCACCCCCGAAAGCCAGACCAGCTATCAGCTTTCCATCGATTCGGGATTGGTGAAAACAACAGCAGGACGGGTGAACGAAGCTCTGTCTGAAAAATTCACCACCCAGTCGGTCGATTATTATGGTTCGCTTATCCTCAAGATAAACGGAACAGAAGGGCACTCAATCATCCAGTTGCTGAAAGACAGCAAAAAAGAGGAACTTGTTTTGGAGCGATACAGCACCGACCTGTCGAAAGAGCGTACTTTCCTCTTCCTGAAACCCGGGAATTACCTCATCCGGCTCATGTCCGACCTGAACCGTAACGGGCGGTGGGATACCGGGAACATGAAAGAAAAAAAGCAGCCCGAGCCGGTGTATTATTTCGAAAAATTGATCCAGATAAAATCGAACTGGGAAATGAAAGAAAACTGGGACCTGGTTCCCGGGAAAGTTCTACCTAAAAAAGCCGATCCGTCGAAAAATCAAGATAATACATCCAATAAACCGTAAAAATTTATGTCATGGCAAATGTAAAGAATATCAAGAAAGACATCCGATATTTGAGTGAGTTGCTGATTGCCGACACCTTGTCGGTTTCCGATCTGCTCGATGAACCCTCGAAGACAAAAGCCCTGGAGCTGATCAACGAAATCGTTGTTTTTCACAACGAACTGATCGACCGGGCCAACCACCCGGAAGGGAAGAAAAATTCACGGGAAGTAAAAAAGTATTATCGTCGATTGGGTAACGACCTGTTAACGGGTTGCCATTCACTTTACGGAAAAATTACCGGGCTTATTCCGGAATAATCCCGGATTGGGAGAGAAAGGGATGATAATCCCCTTTTACTCCGGTTACGGGTGAATTCCGGATGCGATGGGTCAGGTCGATACAAGGTGCGGCTGTTTCGATGCCAAAGCCTTCACCGGCTATAATGTGGGAATAACTGACGGTGTGCAGGTTGGTGAACCCCTCGCTGAATTCGAGCTCCCGGTTCTCAATAACAATGCTCCGGTAGGTGCGGGAACCCCGGGTGCGCGATTTTTCGGGTATGTCGTCGTAATCGAGGCTCAGGAACCATCGTACCCGTGCCCGTTCAAGCTGCAGGAAACCTGCGGCCTTATGCGGCGCATATACATGGACGCGGCTGTCCTTCACTTTCCCGAAAATCCAGAGGAGCATATCAAAGAAATGGACTCCTATATTGGCAACCACACCGCCCGATTTGGTCATATCGCCCTTCCAGCTTTTGAAATACCACTTGCCCCGCGAAGTTATGTAGGCCAGGTCAATGTCAAAAACCTTTTCTTTGGGTTGTTGGTCAACCCATTCCTTTAACGAAGCAATCACCGGGTGGTGGCGAAGCTGCAAAATGGTCCAGACTTTTTTCCCGCTCCGGCTTTCCTTATCCCGTATCCGCTCCAGTTCTTCGGGGAAAATGACCAGGGGTTTTTCGCAGATCGCATTAATGGAATGGTGTAGAGAAAAATCGATGTGCTTTTCGTGCAGATAGTTGGGGGAACAAATGCTGCAAAAATCGAGGGGCGAACCCGATTGCTGAATTTGTCGGACAAAAGTGGCAAATTCATCGAATTGAGTAAAAAAATCGGCATCGGGAAAATAATGATCCATTCGGCCCATCACATCAAAAGTATCGGACGCAACCAAAAGCCGGTTCCCCGTTTCGCTGATTGCTTTCAAATGGCGCTCGGCGACAAAACCGGCGGCTCCGATCATGGCAAAGTTTTTCATTCGAATAAATAAAAAATTTTGGGCATCATACAGCGGGCTGCAATAAAATACCCTTCAACAATACTATTGAAACGCACCGAAATTACGAAAATTTCCTTCACAATATGTTTCGGGAACCTTCCTGCCCGTAGAGATGAATTTTTTGGCATAGCATTTGTTTGTCTTATTAACAACGGGCCCGCTTTTGTAGAACTTTTAAAACAAAAGCCATGAAAACACAAATTGTAAACCATCCGATTGCTGCCATGCTTCTTGCAGCCCTGATGCTGGCCGGTTTTACTCCGGAATTACAAGCACAGCACCGCACCTCCGGCCGGAGTGAATCCCAAAACCGACCGGGCAATTCCGAAAAAGCAAACACAGGAAAAGCTACCGCCCTGGTAAAAAAGGAAGCAAAAAAAGAGACGGATTCGTTCCGTGCCAAACCCGGAAAAACAAACCGGGACGAGGCTTGGGGAAAAGATCACCGGACCGATTACAACCGCTGGGACAAAACGCGGGATCACCGAAACGATGATTTCTACAAACACAAAAAAAGAGATCGGGACATTCATGTTCATCCGGCTCCCAGGATTCCTCATCCCGACGTATTTCCCCGACCGCACATCCGTTTCCGGCAACTGCCGCGTACGGCCGTATGGGTCAGTCTCGATGGCGAAGGTTATTTCCTTTACCACAAAAAGTTTTATAAAGCCAGTCCTTTCGGATATTACCGGGTTCACCCACCCCGCTACATCCAGGTTCTTCCCGAAGGCTGTCAGCTCGTCTGGCTCAGAGGACGTCCGGCTTTTCGCTATTTCGGGGTCCATTTCGTCAAAACACCATTCGGCTTTGAAATCTTTTCCTGAAGTGCAAGTGAACTTCAGGGGCTGCTTTCGGATCCTCCCTTTTTCAAAGAATGATCGTTAAACTTACGGATCGGCCCATACAAGATATTGAGAGCCCATGACCCACTCCAACCCGTGAGTCGTGGGCTTTTTTTGAGAAAGAAGAGTGTTACGGGCAGCGAATGAACGGGAAAAAGGCCCCTCTTGGTACAGCCCCTTTACTTCATTGAAATGCAACTCCTTTAAAAAGCTATTCGATTCTTTCGCGAATATTTTTATTTTTGTTGATAACTTAATCGACGAACCATATGAACAAAATTCAGCCCTGTCCTTTTCAGAAGCCTGTTTTCCTTGACCAGGATGGTTCGATCGATGATTTGGTATCCCTTATTTTTTTAATGACCCTTTCATCCTGTCGTTTAACAGGAACAACCCTTACAGCCGCAAATTGCATCCCGGAGCAGGCGGTGGACAGCATACTCCGGATTTTTACCCTTTTTTGCCGGCACGACCTCGAAGTAGCCCTGAGCCAGGCTCAGCCCGTTCACCCCTTCCCCGACAAATGGCGTGAGAAACCCGCCCTGGTCAATGCTTTAGAAGGATTCCGGGATCTTGTTCCCGACCGATCGAAGATCAGCCCGAAAGAAGGCGCCGATTTTCTGGCGGAAAAAATTCTGCAGGAAGTCGATAAAACGATTATAATCGCCACGGGTCCGGCTTCAAACCTGAGCACAGCCCTGGAAAAGTACCCCGAACTGAACGAAAAAATTGAAAAAGTATATTGGATGGCCGGCGCTTTTCTCGACAGCGGCAATGTGGTTTACCCCGATCAGGACGGTAGCGCCGAATGGAACATTTTCTGGGATCCCCAATCAGCCCGGCAGCTTTTGCATTCGGGACTGAAACTGGTTCTGTTTCCCCTCGATGCGTGCCGACAGGTTCCGGTTGACAACTATCTCATGTACTACCTGGAAAAGGAAAGCAAGGGCTGCCTGTCGAAACGGGTGTTCGATATCTTTAACATAAACTATCATGCCCATCCCAAATATTACATGTGGGACGTGCTTCCGGCCATGTACCTGGGATTTCCCGACCTGTTCCGGCTTTCGGGCACCTCGGCCGAAATCGAACTCCGGGGTACTTCGGTAGGGAACATCTTTAAAACGTCGAAAGGTTCGCCCATACGATATGCCTCCTGGGTCGACGATGAAGCATTTTACACGACTTTTCTCGAGCAGCTGAAACAGTTTTAATCTTTTCCTGTTTCCGGGATATGCCTTCTGTTGAATGTCTGAACGAGAGGGCTGATTACAAGCCTTTATTCGCGATCAGCCACTCGGCAATTTGTACGGCATTTAGCGCGGCGCCTTTTTTAATCTGGTCGCCCACGCACCAGAAAGTGATCCCGTTTTTCACGGCAATGTCCTTGCGGATGCGGCCTACAAAAACATCGTCCTTCCCCGAGACAAACAGGGGCATGGGGTATAGCTTCTCAGCCGGCATGTCGACCACGGTTATGCCATCAAATTTTTCCATCGCCTTCCTGACGTCTTCCACCGAAAGTTCCTTTTCGGTTTCGACCCAGATGGCTTCCGAATGGGCGCGGGCAACCGGGATCCGCACACAGGTTGCCGATACTTCGGCATCGGTATGCATGATCTTTTTGGTTTCCCAGTTCATCTTCATTTCCTCTTTGGTGTAGTCGTTGTCGAGGAATACATCGATGTGCGGGATGATGTTCATGGCCAGCTGGTAGGGGAACTTTTTGATGGTCGGTTCCTGTCCGTTGGCAATTTCCTGCACCTGGTTCTCCAGTTCGGCAATACCCTGGGCTCCGGCTCCGCTGGCGGCCTGGTAGGTAGCTACATGCACCCGCCGGATTTTCGACAGATCGTTAATGGGTTTCAGTGCCACCACCATCTGGATGGTTGAGCAATTGGGATTGGCGATAATGCCTCTCGGACGATTGAGCGCATCTTCGGGGTTCACTTCGGGTACCACCAGGGGAACATCCTCGTCGTAACGAAAAGCGCTTGAGTTGTCGATCATGATGGCGCCGTGTTTCGTGATGGTTGATGCAAATTCTTTCGAAATGGATGCGCCGGCCGATGTAAGGGCGATGTCGATGTCTTTAAAATCGTCTCCGTGTTTCAGTTCTTTTACGGTCAGTTTCGTACCCTTAAAAAGGTATTCATTGCCTGCACTCCGGGACGACCCGAACAATACCAACTCGTCGAGGGGGAAATTCCGCTCCTCAAGCACGCGCAGGAACTCCTGTCCTACGGCGCCGCTCGCACCAACAACAGCGACTCTCATTTTCTTTTCTTTTTTAATAGATAAATCCTTATTTTTGATACGGTTTGTACCGTATTTCACAAAAATAAAAATTGACCCCAAAATTCCTTCATCATGCGCCAATTTATTGTTTTTTCTACGCTTTTCTTGATCATTTCTTTAAATAGGACCTTGCGCGCCCAGGTCATCGTGTGGGAAGAAAATTTTCCGTTTGCCGAAAAAGGGATCTGGCCTGTTCCCGGCGGAGAAATGCATACCGACCTGTCGGGGGTTGATTGGTACCTCGATGCATCAGCGAGTCGTTTTCCCGATGAAAAGGCCTGGGTAAAAACCGTTGCGACCGACGGAGGGCGTTTTGAAACCATGGCCAGCTACGGCGATGTTTACTGGTATTCGCCGGTTTTACCCATTGCGGAATACGACGTTGTACGGGTTTCGCTTTGGGTTAAAGAAACGGGCAGCGGTAGTAATTCAACAAAAAAATATGTGCGGGCTTGCTATTCCCTCAACGGCGGAGCTTTTTCCCCCTTCGAAACAGATTCCCTGGCTGAGGGGAACTGGGGCGAAATGCAGTTGAAACAAAACGGATTGCAGGGCACAACCGTTCAATTGTGCCTTGTTCTGAATGCTTCGTATACCTCCGATAAGGTGATTGTCGACGAAATCCGGGTAGAAGGGATCGATTCGTTGATGCTCCAGCCCTGTGGGGTGCAATGGCTTTCGCGCCCCTCTTTTGTCGTGCTTGGTGAATCCTTTACGGTTCGGGCTGCAGGGATTAATGCCCTGGGCGAACAGGTAAATGATCCGGGCTTTTCTTTATCGCTCTTGGGCGAAGGGATCGAACTTGCAAGCGATAATGTCCCCGATGGGATCTGTTCCTGGACGGTTCGTTGCAATCGGGCCGGACGAATTTCTTTAAAAATATCGTCCAATTATCCGAATATTGAACCCGCAACAGGGCAAATCACCGTTTTCAAACCGGAAGACTTGATTGTATGGGAGGATTTTGAAGATTCTTCGCTCAAAAACTGGGATGACAGCTACCAATGGACAAGCGATTCCCTGGTACCCCTTTCCGGATTTTTCTCGGCCCGGCACCTCGAACAATCCGAAAACGGTTGGTCAAAATTAAGCTACATAGCTTTATCGAAGGAAATTAAGACGGGCATTTCGGAATTGCTGATTTCGTGGAAAACCGGAAACGGAAGCTGGAACCCCTCGGCCTCCAATTTTTTTTATTTGCGATTGGGGAAGGAATCGATCAACCATGGGGATCCGTTTTTTAACGGAATCGCTTTCGGGGTGAACGCAAAGGGCAGCACCGACCGGGTATCGGTATGGGAAAGCGACGGAAACGGAGCCCTTTCACTGCTGGAGGAAAGTGCTTTTACATGGGCCGAGAATACGCGGGCACAGATCGACCTGCTGCTTCAACCGGGAGGACTGTGTACCCTGATCGTCACCAACCTGTTTGGATATCAGAAGGAAGAGGCCTCATTTACCTGTCTTCTGAACGAAAGCATAACCGACATCGATTTTATTTTCGGCTATTCGAAAACGCGCTCGGGGCAATTATGGTTCGACGACTTTGTAGTGGCCGCCCGGAATACACCCCCGCTCGTTTTGTCGGTACAAGCCGAAGCAGAAGGGCAGTTGAGGGTTCGCTTCAACGAACCCCTCGAACCCGGATGCCCCGGAGTATCGGATTTTGAAGTCACGGGCAAAAGCGGACGGTTGTATCCGGTGAACAGTGTCGAACGGATCGACTCTGTATCGATCCGGATTTTTACCGGGGCCCTTGAAGAACCCGAGCTGGTTCTCTGCGTTTCGGGTGTGCGCGACCGGGAAGGGGCTGCCAGTCTGCCGGCATCGTTTGACTTTTTGTACCTGTTGCCGGTTGGGGCCTTCGATGTAGTCTTCACCGAAATTATGGCCGATCCCTCGCCTCCGGTCGCTCTGCCGGAACTTGAGTATCTGGAACTGTACAATCAAAGCCAGAAGTACATTGATACAGAAGATTGGCGCCTGATCGTAAAAACCGGTGAATTTGCCCTCCCCGGTGAACTGCTTCCTCCCGGTGGGTACCTTTTGCTTTGCCCTATGGCCGATACCGCGGCTTTTTCGGCTATGGGCCGGGTGTGCGGCCTCCCGCGTTTCCCTTCCCTGCTCAATTCCGGTACCGACATAAAAATCACCGATGGAGAAGGCAGGATGATTGATGCCTTGAGCTATTCCGACGACTGGTATGCCGATGGGTTGAAGGCCGATGGGGGTTGGAGCCTGGAAAAAATCGACCCCCGGCGGAATTGTGGAAACCGCTCGAACTGGAAAGCCTCAGTCGATCCATCGGGTGGAACACCCGGGCGAAAAAATTCGGTGGACGCCGAAAACACCGACCGAATTGCTCCCTCGCTTTGCTCGCTGGAAGTGGTGTCGCGAATCCGGGTCGATGCGCTTTTCTCCGAAGCGCTCGACACACTCCCGTTTCGACGGACGAATGTTTCGGCGGCCGGACTGGGCATTGAAGCGCTTGTACCCCGGGACAAGGGCTTTTCTGTTGCCGTTTATTTCGACCGGCCCCTAAAAACCAATTGGGAATATGCATTATCTTTTAAAGAATTGAGCGATGAATGCGGTAATGAAGCGCCAAAAATAACGGGACACTTTATGATACCCGAAATACATGAAGGCGATGTGGTGATCAACGAAGTGTTGTTCAATCCCCGGCCGGGCGGATCCGATTTTGTTGAACTAATGAATATTTCCGGCCTGACGCTCGAATGTTCGAAGCTGTACCTGGCAACACGTAACGACACCTTTGGTCTTCGTTCGCTCATACCCCTTTCGAACGAACCGACTCCGTTTTATGATCAAAACATAGTGGCATTTACCGCCAATCGGGATGATTTGCTGGCCGCTTATCCGGTTCCCTATCCCGATCACATTGTGGCGCTTGAACGAATGCCGGCTTTTCCCAACACAGAAGGGCGGGTGGTTTTGCTCGACGACTCGCTCCGGGTTATCGACGAACTGGCGTACAGCGAAAAGCAGCATTCGGTTTGGCTCGACAACTGCAAGGGAGTTTCCCTTGAACGGGTCTCGGTGGAACGGGAGACAAGCGAAACTTCGAACTGGCATTCGGCTTCATCACTTTGCGGCTATGCCACCCCGGGATACGAAAATTCCCAGCAGGAGATTCCGGAGGAAAGATCCCTGGACGTTCGGCTCGAATCCGATGTTCTTTCACCCAATGGCGATGGTTTGAACGATGAATTGCGGATCACCTTCCAAACCGACCAGCCCGATTACCTGGCCAATGTTTTTGTTTTCGATGGATCGGGAAGGGAAGTATGCCGGCTGTTGAACAACCAATTGCCGGGCAATGGTAGTTCTATTCTATACGAAGGGCGGAACATGAGCGGCGGGCTGCTCAATCCGGGAATATATATCCTGCTTACCGAACTGTTTCATTCTTCGGGAAAGAAAAAAACCTTTCAACATGCTTTCCTGGTCACCGACCGGAGAACAGGCGAATAAGGAATCGACATCTTACTATTCGGTTATTTTGAAGAATATTCTTTTGTTTTTTCCCGGTACCATTCGTTCAATACCCAAAATGCTTTTTTCCGGTTCCCGGTTTCCGAGATCAGACCTTTCCGGTTCCAGCCATCCTGGATGTCGGGCAGTACGCGCCGGGGTGAACGGAAGTCGGCTAAAATCCATGGAGTTGTACCCCGCAGTTGAGGAATTCGTTCAAGCATCGACAGGGGTTTCCGGTAGAGGTATTCCTGGTATTCCTCGGTCCATAACTGTTCGGTACTGCCGTGGTATCCCTGCAATGCCCCTCCACCAAACTCAGAAATCAGGACGGGTTTATTGTAATTGATTTCAAATTCCATCCGGTCGCATTTATCGGGTGTCCCGTCATACCAGCCGATGTACTGATTAAACGAAATAATATCGACATATTCCTGTAAGGGATCTTCGATCACCTGAACGTTTTGGGTGCCGGCTTTGGTGTGTCGTTCCATGGCCGCGCTGATCAGTCGGGAAGGATCCAGGGTCCGAGTTGTTTCGATCAGTTTCCGGAGAAAAGCAGTTCGCTCGGGCGAAACCGGTGTTTCGTTGGCCATGGACCAGATGACGACCGAAGCCCGGTTTTTGTCGCGGGAAACCATTTCTGTCACCTGGTTTTGCGCATTCAGAAAAGTGGCCTCGTTTTTCCATTGGATGGTCCAGTAAACAGGAACTTCGGACCACACCATGATGCCCATCTCATCGGCCACGCGGGTCATGTTTTCGTTGTGCGGGTAATGCGCCAGCCTGACGAAATTGCAGCCCAGTTCTTTTGCCCAGCCCAGTAACATTTGGGCATCTTCGCGCGAATAGGCCCGGCCCCCGCGGATCCCGTTTTCTTCGTGGATGCATATTCCCCGTAGGAATACCGGTTTTCCGTTCAGCAAAATTTCGTTCTCCTTCGTTTCAATCGTCCGGAACCCGATTCGTTCGCTCACCTTTTCATCACCGTTGATAATCTCAACCGTATACAGCCGGGGATTTTCCGGCGACCAGCGCCCGATGGATTTGCCATCGAAGGATCCAACGGCTGTTCCGTCCTCCCGGGTTTGAAAGGTTTGGGCAATACCGGCTTCGGGGATGCGGATTTCAACGACTTTATCTGCCCGGTCGCTGCCATCCAGAACGAAGCGAACATCCAAACGGTCGGGATTTTCGGGATTTAAACGAAGGGAATAATCGCGGATGAAGGTTTCGGGTACTTCCACGAGGGATACATCCCGGGTTAAGCCTCCGTAATTCCACCAGTCGGTATTCACGGTGGGCACTTTTTCCAGTCCGCGGGCATTGTCGACTTTCACAACCACAAAGTTCTCATCGTTCACCTTACCGGTGATTTCGAAATTAAAAGGGGTGAAGCCCCCGATGTGTGCGCCCAGTTTTTTTCCGTTCAGATATACATGGGCCTCGTAATTGGCAGCGCCAAAATGGAGGAAATAGCGTTTCCCGGGTTGGGCTTTCAGATTGAATTTTTTATAGTACCAGATTGTTCCTTCATAATAAAACAATTTCTCTTTTTGGGAGTTCCAGTCGCGGGGAACCAGGATGTTGTCCGACTTGTCGAAATCGTATTCAACCCGGTCGGATGGGTGTTGGGGTTTGCTGTTTGTAAAAAAGGCTTCGGATCCTCCAGGCCGGTCGCTCAGGTCGCGTTGCTGGCGCCGGTAATCGTAGAACCCCAGTTCGTAGGGATCGACAATGTATTTCCAAACCCCGTTGAGGGTGTTGATGTTTCTGCCTTCAACGTTGTTGATAAGCGGCTCTCCCGCCGAAAGGGGAAGGAAAAGGGACAGAAATGCCCCTGTTTGAATGATGGAATAAATGGTACGCATGATCGGTGTTTTTAACGTAGTTAGATTTCAAAGATACTATTCAAAAATGGATTTATTCGTCCGTAGATGAAACATCCTCTTTCCCGGCACCTTCCACAACAAGCACAATTTCGCCTTTCACTTCTTTCTGGCGGAAGTGGGCGATTACTTCTTCCAGGGTTCCCCGGACATTTTCTTCGTGGATCTTGGAAAGTTCCCGGCTGACACTCACTTTTCGTTGCAGACCGAAATGTTCGGATAATTGTTCAAGGGTTTTAACCAGGCGGTAAGGCGATTCGTAAAACACCAGGGTGCGGGATTCGGAGGCCAGCAGACCGAGGCGCTTCTGCCGTCCCTTTTTTTGGGGGAGGAAGCCTTCAAAACAGAATTTATCGCACGGCAATCCCGAATTGACAAGAGCCGGCACAAACGCAGTTGCCCCGGGGAGCGTTTCCACATCGACGCCCTTTTCCAGGCAGGTCCGGACCAGCAGAAAGCCCGGATCGGATATTCCCGGTGTTCCGGCATCGGAAATCAATGCGATATTCTCGCCGCCCAAAATACGTTCGGCAATATGCTCCGAAGTTTTGTGTTCGTTAAATTTATGATGCGATTGCATGCGGGTGCCGATCTGGTAATGGTGCAGCAACTTCATTGATGTTCGCGTGTCTTCGGCCAGGATTGTGTCTGCTTCTTTCAGGATCCGGATGGCCCGGAAGCTGATGTCTTCGAGGTTCCCGATCGGGGTAGGAACGATGTACAGCTTCGCCATACTGATTGAATAGTAGGGATTACGATAATTTGTCAAACCGGCGCTTAACCAGCTCCATAAATTTCAAACTGGTTTCATTTTTCGGCCATTGAACATGTTGCCCGAGATATTCAAGGGCATCGGAGAAACAGGTTAACCGGTCGAGATCCCCGACAATTGTTTCAAAACGCTCGCTATCATTTTGGAAAAGTTCGCGAAGAAACAGGAAGCGGTCGTTTATACCAATGGCCGATTTAATTGAAGTAACCGGTTTTGCCTTTACCCGGGTTTCCCGTTGGGTTATTTCGGCCAGACGTTCGTTCAGGGAAGGTTCCTTGGAAAACTTTTCCCCAAGGACCCGGGCTTCCTGGGGCGGAGTATCAACCTTTGCCGGCGCCTCAATCTCAATGATTTTTTCTTTGGTGTTTACGTTTATCACCCCTGTTTCGACAGGGGGGTCTGCATCGCTGTGCTCGTCTCTTTTTTCGGAATCGGGGAAAAGAGAAACGGGGACTTCCGTTGCTTCCTTTTCCCCGGCGTTGTTTGAAGGAAGTTTGTCTTCGGCTTGTTTTGTTTGTATTTTCGGATTGGAAAGGAATTCAATTGCTTCGACAGAAGGCATTTGGGATGCACCTTCATCCGTCGGATTTTTCAGCGCATGATTGTCGGGTTGCAGCAGCATCAGTTCCTGGTAAAAGGTTTTGGCTTTTGCTATCGTAATTTCCAGGAGGAGGGGATCGGCTTTTTCAGCCCTTTGGAGTGAATCGACCAGCATTCCCAATTCCCCAAGGTTATTTTTGATCAACTGCAGGATGATTTTGTTTTCCATACTCACCTATATTTCAAATATTTATTCTAAACTAAATGAATTATTATTTTTTTGGATGAAATGTAGTATCTTCAAAACTTGAAAATTTCCGTCAGCCTTTTTAGGAACGACAAAATTCTCAAATAGTTGTAAAATTACATTTTTTGATGAAAGCAACCCGATGTTTTTGGAGAAAGATTTAACGAGTCAAAGGCAAAAAGGCTGGATAGAAGTAATTTGCGGGTCGATGTTTTCAGGAAAAACCGAAGAGCTGATCCGGAGGCTGAACCGGGCCCGCATTGCCCGGCAAAAGGTAGAGATTTTTAAACCCGGGGTCGATGTCCGGTATTCAGCCGATCAGGTTGTGTCGCACAACGAAAACGCCATTCGGTCGACGCCGGTCGAAACGGCATCCAACATTCTGCTGTTGACCGGCGATGTGGATGTTGTCGGGATCGACGAAGCCCAGTTTTTCGACCCTGCCCTTGTGGAGGTGTGCCAGAAGCTCGCCAATATGGGGATTCGGGTGATTGTTGCCGGTTTGGACATGGACTTTAAAGGAAAACCTTTTGGCCCGATGCCCCAGTTGATGGCTGTAGCCGAATACGTTACCAAGGTGCACGCCATTTGTATGAAGTGTGGCGATCTGGCCCATTTTTCGCACCGCTTGTCGGAAAACGATAAACTGGTGCTGCTGGGCGAAAAAAGTGAATACGAGCCTTTGTGCCGCAGATGTTTTAACCTAACTCAATCATAAACCGATGCTGACGCTGACGAACTATTTCATTGCCGGGGAAATTGGCGCCCGGATTCTTCAGAAAGGGGACGAATTGCCGGTTGTGTATCTGTCGACCGACTCGAGGACCATCATTTCCGGGGCACAAACCCTCTTTTTTGCGTTGAAAACAAGCCGGAACGACGGGCACCTTTATATCCGTCATGCCTACGATAAGGGGGTTCGGAATTTTATCATTTCCCAGCCCGGTTTCTCGGTGCACAAATTTCCGGAAGCAACTTTTCTGATCGTTGCCGATGTGACCAAAGCCTTGCAGGATACCGCTATTCTTAAGCGCAAACAATTCAGGGGCAAAGTGATCGGTATTACCGGAAGCAATGGGAAAACCATCGTAAAAGAATGGTTGAGCGAACTTCTGGCCGATGAATACAAAATCATTCGCAGTCCCAAAAGTTACAATTCCCAAATTGGTGTTCCGCTTTCGGTTTGGCTGCTCGACGATGAGGCCGACATTGCCATCATTGAAGCAGGCATATCCCAACCGGGCGAAATGGACGTGCTTCAACGGATCATCCAGCCCGACATCGGGATTTTCACCAACATTGGCGAGGCCCATCAGTCGAATTTTGAATCGGTGGAACAAAAGATTGAAGAAAAACTACAACTTTTTAAGGGCACCGATGTCATCATTTTTCATAAGGACTATGAGTTTATTTCCGTTGCCATGGAAAAACTCGCCGAACAAAAACCTCTTGTGTCGATCACCTGGTCGATGATGGACGAAACGGCCGACCTTTTTGTTTATTTCATTCAGAAAGTTCCCGAAGGCTGTGGCATTATTGCCCAGTCGGGCGAAAAGCAATACGCAATATCCATTCCCTTTTCCGACGATGCTTCGGTCGAGAATGCCTGTACGTGTTTGCTAACCCTTATAGCCATTGGGAAAGACCAGGACCATATCCTGAACCGTTTCAGCACCCTGCAACCGGTTGCCATGCGTTTGGAAATCAAGCAGGGGAAAAACGAGTGCATCGTGATCAACGATTCCTACAACTCCGACCTGAATTCCCTTACCATTGCCCTCGACACACTGGAACAACAGGCCAGTGAGGATTTTTTGAGCAAAACCCTGATCCTTTCCGATATATACTATTCGCCCAAAAACGATGATGTGTTGTATGCCGAGGTTGCCGAGCTCATCCGTTTGCGGATGATCGAGCGTTTTATTGGCATTGGCCCGAACCTTTCGCATCAGGCCCGGCTTTTTGGCGAAAACGCCAGCTTCTACGAATCGACCCTTGAATTCTTAAACGAGTTGCCCCTGCTTGAGTTTAACCGCGAGGCGATCCTGTTAAAAGGTTCACGCGATTTTCAGTTCGATTTGATCGCGAACGTGCTTCAATACAAAGCCCACGAAACCGTTCTCGAAATCGATCTGTCGGCGTTGATTGCCAATTACCATTACTTCAAAAGCAAGTTGCATCCCGATGTTAAGGTGATGGTCATGGTTAAAGCATTTTCGTATGGGGCCGGAATAGCCGAAATAGCCCGGGTTCTCGAGTTTCACCATATCGATTATCTCGCTGTGGCCATTGCCGACGAAGGAGTTGCCCTGCGAAAAGCCGGCATCAAATTGCCCATTGTGGTGATGAATCCCGAGGAACACAGTTTCGACCTGATGCTGGAACACAACCTGGAGCCCGTAATATATTCCCTTCGTTTGCTCGACCAGTTTCTGCCGGCAGCCCATCGGAATGCCCTGTTTCACTTTCCCATCCATATTGAACTTGACACCGGTATGAAAAGGCTTGGGCTGGAATCGACCGACGAAATCGACCGGCTGCTTGCCCGGATTAAAAAGGGAAATGAGCTGTATATCCGCTCCGTTTTTTCCCACCTTGCTGCCAGCGACGACCCGGCGCATGATGCATTTACCCACGAACAACTGAACCGGTTTCATCATTTAGCCCGCTACCTTCAGGAACAATACCCGCATCCGGTAATGCGCCACATCCTGAACTCGGCCGGTATCGAACGCTTCCCGATGCACCATTGTGAAATGGTCCGGCTGGGAATCGGTCTGTACGGAATCAGTTCTACGGATCCGAAAGCGCTTCAGAATGTCAGTACCCTTAAAACCACAGTTTCCCAGATACGAGTGGTCGCAAAAGGGGAGACGATTGGATACGGCCGTAAAGGAGTGGCAAAAAGTGAAAGGGTAATTGCTACTTTACCCATTGGCTATGCCGATGGCTTCAACAGGAAACTGAGCAACGGGGTTGGACAGGTATGGATCAACGGACAAATGGCTCCCGTTATTGGAAATATTTGCATGGATTCGTGCATGGTTGATGTGACCGGAATTGAAGTACGGGAAGGCGATCGGGTGATTGTTTTCGGTAAAGAATATCCGCCACAAAAAATGGCCGATTTGCTCGGGACCATTCCCTACGAGGTGTTTACCTCCGTTTCGCAACGGGTGAAACGGGTTTATTTTCAGGAATAATTAGGAACAATTTATCCCAAACGACTGATTCGTTCCAGTTTGTGGTAGTCGATGATCTGTAATTTCCGCCCATCGATCAGGATAACATTTTCGGCCACAAAACTCGACAAGGTGCGAATGGCATTGGAGGTGGTCATGTTCGAAAGGTTGGCCAGATCTTCCCGCGACAGATAGGCTTTAATCGTATATCCATCGGATTCCATCCCGTATTTTTCTTTCAACAGAATGATCGATTCGGCAAGCCTGCCCCGGATGTGTTTTTGGGTTAGTGTAACGGTACGTAAATTCGAAAAACCCAGTTCCCTGGCCAGTTTATACAAAAGGTGCAAAGTAAGTTTGCCATTGTGTTGAAGATGGTTGAGAAAATAAGCAGGATCAACAACCTGTATAAGGGAGTCTTCGAGGGCAACAGCCGATGAGATGTGGTTTTCACTGGCAATGAGCGAACGGAACCCGACAAAACCGCCCGGTTTTACCATCCGGATGATTTGCTCCCGACCACCTACTCCTTCTTTGATGATTTTTACTTTTCCTTCTTCCAGAATGATAAAGCCTGTGGGTGTATCTCCTTCCTTGTAAATGAAATCATTTTTTCGAACCTGGACCCGGACCAGATGCTCTTCCCATTCTACCCTTTCTTCATCGGAAAGGTATTTGTACACCGATTCAATGGGTTCCTGCGAAGATTCAATTTCCGATTCGGTGAGAAACATGAAGGCTTTTTTATGTTGTACAGCATCAAAGTTAATCTTTTTTATCAAAGATGATGTTTTATAACACATTTTTTATTTTCGCCCCGATAGCGAGAAATGTCCCCCTGCATGGATATGCCGGGTGGCTGAAAAAGTATGTTTTCAACACTTCTTCACGGAAGCATAAGGGGTAAGCGAGAAAGGGAGCAGCAATTATCCTTCGTAGCGAGCCACCAGGGGCATACGTCGTCCAAATCCAAAGGCTTTGGACGATATTCTAAGGATGGGCGGGGTTTGGAATCGTTTGTATTCGTTTTGGTTCACCATCCGGACAATTTTCCGGACCAGCGTTTCGTCGAAGCCTTGTGCGGCAATTTCAACGGGTGATTGGTTTTGTTCGATGTAGCGGAACAGGATTGCATCGAGAAGCGGATAGTCGGGCAGTGAATCCGAATCTTTCTGTCCGGGACGGAGTTCGGCCGAAGGGGGCTTCAGCAGGGTATTTTCAGGAATGATGTCTTCGTTGCGATTAATGAAACGGGCAAGACGGTACACATCGGTCTTGTACACATCGCCCAGTACCGACAAGCCACCGTTCATGTCGCCATATAAGGTACCGTACCCGACAGCGCACTCACTTTTGTTGGACGTATTGAGCAGGATGGGGCCGAATTTGTTGGAATGGGCCATGAGCAGGATCCCCCGTATACGGGCCTGGATATTTTCTTCGCTCACATCGGGCAATCGGTCGCCGAAGGAAGGTTTCAGCGCTTTTTCAAAGGCGTCGACAAGCGCCTGGATCGGGATCGTTTCGTGTTTCAAACCCAGGTTTTTGGCCAGTTGGAGCGCATCGTTTATGCTGTGATCCGATGAAAAAGCCGAAGGCATTAGCAAAACCCGAACCTTATTTGCCCCGAGGGCCCGCGACGCGAGAACAGCCACAACCGCCGAATCGATTCCTCCCGATAAACCCAGAATGGCCTCCTGAAAACCGGATTTTTCGAAATAATCGTGAATGCCCAACACCAATGCATCGTGGATATTGGCGATGCTTTCCTGCACAGGTTGATTGAGGGTTGTCTTCGGATCGTGGAGGTCGATGATCCGGAAATCTTCCTCAAAATAGGCAAGTTCCTGTTCTACCTCGCCCCGGGCATTGATGTAGAGGGAACCGCCGTCAAAAATCAGTTCGGTTTGAGCCCCTGTTTGATTTACATAAACAATCGGGAGATGGTACTCGAGCGCATTTCGGATCAGAATCTTTTTCCGCGTACCGGCCTGATCATAGGAAAAGGGCGATGCGGCTATGTTGATGACCAGGTCGGGCTGATGGCGGCTTAAGGCTTCGAGGGGCGATTGGATGTATAGTTTATTTTTGGCAAAGCTGTTGTTTGTGGGCTGTTCGTCCCACAGATCTTCACAAAGGGTCAGAGCCAGTTTCCATCCTTTCAATTCGAAGGTGTTGAATAGTGTGTTGGGCTCAAAATGACGATATTCGTCGAAAATATCGTACGTGGGAAGCAGGGTTTTGTGTGTTAGGTGCCGGATTTCACCATCGATAAGAAAAAGCGCCGAATTATGGAGCTTTTTCCCTTTCATGCTTTCGTTGATGGTTGGGGCGCCCAGAATGGCGGCAATCCCGTGGCATTCGTTCCGGATGAGATCGATCGATTCGCTGGTCCACTGATTGAACTCCTTTCGTTCCAGCAAGTCGTAGGGTGGGTATCCACACACCGAAAGTTCGGAAAAAACGACAAGGTCGGCACCTTCCTGTTTAGCCCGGTGCAAGGTATCGATGATCTTTTTCCGGTTCCCCACAAAATTCCCGATGTGGTAGTTTAGCTGAGCCAGTGCAATTTTCATGAATCGTAATCTGCTTGATTAAAACATGACGCCCAAAACAATCCGTATTGCGTTGAACGATGTGGTTTCTTCCGGATTTTCAAGCGTGGTAAGGTCGACCAGACCGTCGGAATACTGGAAGCCCAGATTTAATGCAGTATGACCGCCCACATCGTATTCAATTCCGCCACCCACCAGCATGTTGAGGTTGAACAGACGAATCATATCGCTTACGCTGCCCCCATTGAATGCGCCATCGGACGAGGTGGCCGTGGCGCTGATGTTGATCTGGGGAGCCAGGCCAAACTGCCCCCAGTACGTGATGCGGAAAAACTGGTCGGACCGGAGTTTGATCGAAAGCGGTATTTCAATGTACCCCAGATCGTATTCCACATCCACCGCATCGTAAAAAACGTTTTCCCTAAGGGTAAAG